>PWVU01000009.1 GCA_003561715.1 Candidatus Kaiserbacteria bacterium
ATCCTTGGCGACGGTATGGGGTTTGTACGCAACAAAAAAAGAAGACCACGCATGTATTATCCGCGCAAGAGTGACCGAACTACTTTGCACAAGGGTGTGACATGTTAATTTTGGTTTGACATTTAATTCGTTTCTGGTTTCTCGTTGCTTGTTTTTAGGTGCGTAGAGCGCTTCGTCTTCGAAAGTACGACTCCTCCGCATTATAAAGGGGGAGTAAGCTTGGAATTGGTTGAGAAAAAGTGGACAAAAAAGAGCCGGGTCCGAGGACCCGACCAAGGAGATCGGGGAGGTTAATGGCTCAATATTTTATTGAGGCGCGGATTATATGATGGTTCCGCGCAAACCTAAACCAAACATACTCCTTCCACAGCGCATGTCATGCGCTTCTGTGGTAGGCTGTGGACAATGGGTACACACAATAAACGAAGCGGGTCTCGCGGGAGACAAGAGCGCGGTGCGGGAGGGCAAGGCAAGCAAGAGAGGAATGGGGCGCGGCGTAGCCGCGCCCCGCATCAAAAGCAAAACGAAAGTCGTCACACAAAAAAACACCCCCGCAACTCCTCACACACCTCGTCTCGAACCCCCGCACAATTCGAGGCGCGTATCCGCATCAACAGCAAAGGCATCGGCTCGGTCACGCATCCCGAAAGTGGTGAGCGCATCGAAGTTCCCGCCGAGGCGCTCAACACCGCGCTTCACAATGATACGGTATCAGTCGCCTTGCGCGCGAGGCGCAAGCAATTGCCACAGACCGCGGAGGTGTGCGACGTGATCACACGTGAGCGCGAGGCGTTCGTCGGCACGCTGGTCAAGGAAGACGGCGTGTGGTTTCTCGATCCGGACGACCGCCATATGTACACCAACATCGTCATTCACCCGAAAGATCAAGACCGCGCAAAAAAAGACGAGAAGGCGCTGGTGCGCATCACCCGCTGGAACGACCCGCGAAAGATCCCCGAAGGTCGCATTGAGCAATTGATCGGGCCGGCCGGCGAGCACGAGACCGAAATGCGGTCAGTCGTACTGTCTGCCGGATTCGAGTACCAATTCCCGCCCGGCGTTGAGCGCGAGGCGGAGGATATCCAAAAGAACAATGCGACCATATTGGCGGAAGCCGAAAAAGTGCGTCGCGATATGCGCGATGTGGTAACGTTTACGATCGATCCACACGATGCAAAGGATTTTGACGATGCGATCTCAGTGCAAACACTCCCCAACGGCACTATCGAGTTGGGTGTGCATATTGCGGACGTCTCCGCGTATGTGAGTGAGAACGATCCTATCGACCTGGAAGCGCAACAGCGTGGCACGTCGATCTACCTGGTCGATCGCACTATTCCCATGTTGCCTGAAGTGCTCTCCAACGACGCCTGTTCGCTCAATCCGGACGAAGACAAACTTGCGATGTCGGCAGTGTTCACCTTTGACCCCGATTTCAAGCTTATAGACGAGTGGTTTGGTGAGACCTTGATCCGCTCCAACACCCGCTTCACCTACGAGGAAGCGCAGGTCATCATCGAGAGTGAAGCCGGTAAACATGCTGCCGAGATCATTCTTGCGCGTAATATTGCGCGACGTGAGCGCGCCGAGCGTTTTAAGGATGGCGCGATCGCCTTTGAAACCGACGAGATCAAATTCGAGCTCGATAAAGACATGAAGCCGGTGCGCGTACTGCGCAAGGAGCGCAAAGAGGCGAACCTTATGATCGAAGACCTGATGCTGTTGGCAAACAAACGCGTCGCCCTATATGTCACCAACACATGCAAAAAACGATCCGGTGACCCGTGCGTTTTCGTCTATCGCGTACACGACACACCCAAGCCCGAGAAGATCGCCGACTTGGCGACCTTTGTCGAAGCGCTCGGATTCGAGCTTCCCAATAAAAAAGGCGAGGTTAAAGCGAAAGATCTTAACGCCCTGTTCAAACAGGTCGAAGGGACCGAGATGCAAGACATGATTGAGACCGCCGCCATTCGTTCAATGGCAAAGGCGATTTATTCTCTGAAAAATATTGGACACTTTGGACTCGCGTTTACCCATTACTGCCACTTTACCTCGCCCATTCGCCGCTATCCCGACCTTATGGTGCACCGCATCCTCAAGCGCGTGCTCGCAGGAAAGGGTACGCCCTCGCGCGAGTATCAGCGCTACGAGCAACTCGCCACCCAATCGACCGAGCGCGAGATCGCGGCCGCGGAAGCTGAGCGCGAGAGTGTGAAGTACAAGCAGGTCGAGTACATGGCGACCCGTATCGGGCAAGAATTCGACGGCATCGTCTCGGGCGTGACCGACTGGGGACTCTTTGTCGAAGAACGAGAAACCAAAGCCGACGGCTTGGTGCGCTTGCGCGACTTGGGCGATGACTACTACAACCTCGCCGAGCACGGCTACAAGCTTGTCGGTGAGCGCACCGGACGCACCATCGGGCTGGCAGATAAGGTTCGGATAAAACTCATCGCAGTAGACCTGGAACACAAAATGATCGATTGGAAGATCGTTGGATAACTTTCCCACGGTAAACCCGCTTTGTGCTTTAATTAAAACAGACCATAGTTGAGTGGTCGAGAAAGGAGGTGTGACTTGATTGGCAACAAGAGTCGACTCAGGTACATGTCACCGGCACAAATCGAGGCTGAGACAAGAACAGCGCGTTCAGCGCACAATCCATCGGATCCGTTCCGATCGGTTCCATCCAATAGAGCAGAGGGGCTATATGCAGGAGAGCAAGGAAGGCTTGAGAACAGAAACAAACCCGGCGCGTTTGACATGTACGCCAAACCCTGTACATACGACCCCGAAAAAAGGAAACCTGCAAAAAGCGGAGGTGCACTCAACTAGCTCAATAGAGCGCTCGGCAATGCTGTGTGAGAAACCAGCATTGCCGAGTACTGTATTGTCCTCACACCAAATTTGATGACCGAGCAGATCGTACTGCTTCGTAATCAACTCACCAACAACTCACTTCACACATGCATAAAGCAACAATGTCCAGTTAACTGGACATTGTTGCTTTGGTAGTATTTCTATATCTTGTGAGTAACACTGAAGTCGCTTTACAGACGATCGCTACTCTGCGATATCGAGCCGTATCTCTTCTCCATCGGCGTCGTCTTCGTTCACATCCTCGGCTTCAAGCTCTTCCGCTTGTTCGCCCATACCGATAATTTCGATACGCTCAATGACAACCGGCTCAAGCGGGCGGTCGCGCTGATCGGTCTCGGTTGCACCGATCGCTTCTACAACATCTATTCCCTCGACTACACGTCCAAAGACCGGATGCTGGCTTGAAAGAGGTTGTTTGTCAAAATCGAGATTGGTGTTGTCGACCAGATTGATGAAGAATTGCGAGCCGCCGGAATTAGGGCCGCTATTTGCCATTGAGAGTGTGCCGCGAATATTCGTGAGCGCCGGATGTTCAATATGCTCATCCTCGATAGCGTATCCCGGACCACCGGTACCCCATGCGTCTATTTGGTTATCATCTTTTGTAAGCGGATCACCACCTTGGATCATAAAACCGTCGATGACGCGATGGAACTTAACACCGTCATAAAAACCTTCCTCGGCAAGCGTGAGGAAATTGCCCGCCGTGATCGGCATAAGCTCGGTAAAGAGATCGATTGTCACATCGCCTCGATTGGTCGTCATCACCACCCGCGTGGTCTCGCCCGCATCGGTATCGTAGGTCATAGTTGTAGGTTGTGTTGTTTGAGTAATGGGTTCGGTTGGTACATCGCCCGCAAGCCACTGTGGCAAGCGCGCAATAACAAACAGGAGCGCAATAAGCGCAACGGCAATACCGCCGAGAATATACATTTGCTTCATATGATCAATATCGTATCAGAAGTGAGGAAGTGAGGCAAAGTGGGGACGCGAAGCGCCCCCTCACTGGGAGGGGGCTGGGGGTCGGCTTGGGTCCATCATGGACCAATCGCCATTGGGACTGAGCTGTCGTGGAACCACAAAACCAGCCCGACGAAGAGGACAAAGAGATAGATCATGGTTTGACCAACCACGACTTTTTTCTCACTCAAAGGGGCTCGGAGACATCTCCCTTACTCCCCTATGACCTTTCTGAATCTGTTGTCAAATATTCCCCGCTGAAATCGGTGGATAATGTCGAAATATTCCGCTCGACAAAGCGCGAGAGATGGGCGGCGTAGCCGCCCATTACTACTCACAACTCACCACAAACCATTCACTACTTCGCTATACGCTATACGCTATACGCTATACGCTATACGCTATACGCTCAAAATGCTACTTGGCAAACTGCGCTCCTTCCTCAAATTTCACACTCAATAATTTTGAAATGCCATCCGCACCCATCGTCACCCCGTACAACACCCCCGCCCTGCTCATCGTTTCGCGATTATGTGTGATCACAATGAGTTGCGACTGCATTGCCAGCGTCTCGATCATATCGGCATACCGTTTGCTGTTTGCTTCATCCAGCGCCGCATCGGTCTCATCCAATATCAAGAACGGTGGTGGATTGACCCTGCTCATCGCAAAGATAAGCGCGATCGACGTAAGCGCACGCTCGCCACCCGAGAGCATCATCAAACCTTTCACCTTCTTATTCGGCAGCGCCACATTGACCTCAACGCCCATCTCGCCAAGCACATCATCATCTTCGCCCTCGTCTTCCTCGGGTATCTCCTCGGACTCGGCAAGCCCCAGCATCTCAGTGAGCTTGCGTTTCTTCTTTTCGCGCACCACCGCAAGCGACGCTTTGCCGCCTCCGAACATCGACGAGAAGAATTCCGAAAACGCCGACGAGATAAGCTCGATGCCATCTTGAAAGCGCTCCTCAAGTTCGGTCTCAAGCGACGCAATAAGGTCCTCGAGCGACTGCGCACTCAGCTCGAGATCTTCGATTTCGCGCGCCAAGAATGCATCGCGCTCTTTCACCTCCCTATATTCGCGCATGATCTCCTCGACATTCGCCCCACCCAGCTCTTCAAGCCGTATCTTCATCCGCTCAAGCTCACGCCTGCGCTCTTCTTGGCGCCCACGATCCTCCTCAAACAAGTCGTCCAGCGACACCGCGTTGCCGGCATCATCCACGATCTCGTGTTCTTTGTATCCCAACACGTCGCGCCCCATCAATGCCGCCGCCTCGGCAAGCTCGCGCTTGAACTCGTCTTGATCGCGTAGAAGGCGGTCAGCGCGCGCATTGAGTTCCGCAAGACGCACACGCGCATCGTTTTGCTCTTGCATCAACACAAACAGCTCGCGCTCCGCTTCTCGGCTCTCGTCTTTCTCGCGCTCAAGTGTCTCCTTTTGTGCACGGTACTGCGCCTCTAAGCCATCTTGCTTTGCACGACACTCGTCGATCGTCCGCTCAAGCGCGCTCTTTTTTTCACGCAAGGTCACAAGCTCGGACTCATCAATGTCAACAACACCTTCGGAGAACACGCGCTCTTTGAATGCTCGCAAGCGCTCGCGCACCTCATGAAGCGCCTTGCGTATCTGTCCGAGATCGTCGATCGACTCGATATGATTCAGCGATGCATCAATATCATCGGTAAGCTCTGTCACCTCGCCCACACTGATCTCGCGATGTTCGATCGACTCTTGTTTGCGCTTCTCCCCCGCAATGCGACGCTCCTCAAAACTGATCTGCCCCTCGATCGAGCCCAGTTCGCGCGCCAGCCGCGCCACTTCATCACGCACCATGGAGAGTTCCCGCTCAAGCGCGAGCGTTGCTTCGTTCTTGGCATGATCTGCACTTTCCTGCTCAAGCACCCCCCGCAATTGCTCAATACGCTTGGTGAGTTCGGCGAGCTTCCTCTCCGGCTCCTCGCGCTCGCCCTGCAGCGCATCCTCCTCAAGCATCAGATATCGCTCTTCGCGCTTGAGGTACTCTTTGTACACACCGGAAAGCTCCTCGCGCAATACGCGCGAGCGTTCGATCTTTGCCACCTGACGCTCAAGGAATTTTAGGTGCGGCTGATTCTCACGGCGCAAGCTCTCCACTTGCGCTTGATTCTCGCGTGTCTTCTCAAGCTTCTTTCTGCTCTCCTGTTTTTTGTATTGATACAAGCGAAGCCCCAATGCGTCTTCGATCATTGCACGGCGCTCTTTCGGGCTTGCCGAAAGCACGCGATCCGCCTCGCCTTGTGAGATGATGTGGTGCCCCGAGGAGCCGATATTCGCACTTGCCAAGAGTTCGGTAACGTCTTTGAGGCGCACCTTCGAGCCGTTTATCGCATACTCATTGGTACCGTCACGAAAGACCGCGCGCTCTATCGACACCTCATCGTACTCGACCGGCAACAGTCGCTGCTCACCTTCGGGGGTTTGGCGCGGAGCATTGTTGAAGATCACTTTTACCGCAGCGCGATTGGCGCGAGCACCTTCACCGTTGAATATGAGATCTTCGCCTTTTTTGCCGCGCAGAGATTTGATCGACTGTTCACCCAATACGAACCGAAACGCCTCGGCGACATTGCTCTTACCTGAACCATTCGGTCCAACAATTGCAGTTATGGGCGCGCCGAACTCAAACTCCGCTTTCTTAGCGAACGACTTGAATCCGACGATCTCAAGATGTTTGAGAGACATTACTTACCTATTCTAAGCCCAAACCTCGATTTTCTAAAAAATTGTAGGTGTTGGACACCTACAATTTTTGACAAAACAGTAAATATGTTACTATGTCAGCACATGTACTATGTTGCGTGTCCAACCGATCACAGGTGAGTATTACCATATATTCAATCGCGGGGTCGACAAACGAACCACGTTTGAAAACACTCACGACATAAAGCGTTTTCTTGCGGGGCTATACTTTTTTAACACCGTTAAGCCAACAGTAAGCTTGGCGCACAAAGAATCCAAACTCGACAACGAAGAGTCTTTTCGTAGGAGAAAGCTTTATGAGTCGAAAGACGACCGCGAAACCACCCCGCTCGTCAGCATCATCGCATACCACCTACTGCCCAATCACTACCATCTTATTCTCCAGCAAGTAACTGACGGAGGAATTAGTGAATTTCAGAAGCGAATTGGTGGAGGATATACTAATTATTTTAATGAAAAACATGATCGAACCGGTCCACTTTTTTCCGGACGATACAAGATCGCTCATATTAGATCCGATGAGCAATTGCGGTATGTGTTCGCGTATGTATCGTGCAACGATATCGTGCACGACGCGTCATTTCCGTTTTCGATACAGAAAAACATCTCACGATTGATTTCGAGTAAACATCAGTACGAGCATAATCTCCCCGGGCTGTGCGACACCTCGACAACATCAGCGTATGTCGCCAACGCCGCTTTCTGGGAAGAAGCGGCATCGCTTGCCCAAGAAATTCGCTACATTCGAGAGCTTAATAAAATGACACTGGAATGAAAACCTGTCAAAAATTGTAGGTGTCCAACACCTACGATGCGCTTGTATTACCTTTCATTTACCAGCCCTTTGCGTTGAGTGCTTTGGTGGCGGCTTCTTGCTCAGCTTCTTGTTTGGATTTGCCCTCGCCATACGCAACACACTCTTCGCCCAAATACACCCCGACCCTGAACACCTTATCATGATCAGGACCCGCCTCGGCCAATAAATTGTACGCAGGTGTAATTGATACGCGTTCTTGCGCAACTTCCTGAAAACGACTCTTGGCATCCTGCCACAGGCGCTTACTCACAATGTCGTCTGTAAGGGGCAAGATGGTGCGGTCAATGAATGATTGGGCGGCACCGTATCCCTGATCAAGATACAAGGCGCCTATAATCGCCTCAAAGGCGTTAGCCAAAATGTATTGGCGCGCACGGCCGGTATCGCGCGCCTCACCCTTAGACAAGCGAAGAAACTGATTTGCACCCAGTTTATTTGCCGCTTCAGCCAAGGTGTTAGTGTTGACAAGCGCGGCACGATACGAGGTCAGTTCACCTTCGGGCTTTTGAGGGAATTTCTTGTAGAGAAAATCTGTCACCACAAGTTCTAAGACCGCGTCACCCAAAAACTCGAGACGCTCGTTGTGTTCGATAGGTCCACCTCGATATTCGTTTACGAACGACCGATGCGTTAACGCTGTCTGTAAGAGCGAAAGATCATTGAAGGTAGACGCGATAATAGTCTGAAATTCGTGTATTGGTTTTGATTCCATGTTTTAGTTTCTAGTTTCTAGTTGTTTGTTTTTAGTGATACCCAACGGTACTCAAATTGATTAGAGTGTAGCACTTATCTTTGAAAGCTACGTACAAACATAGCCCAATTGGGGAAGAAGCCGATAGACACGCTTAGAAAAAAGTAACAATTCAGAAGAACAGGGAGTGCAGTCGAGACTCGAGTAGGGTGATATTACTCGAAAGACAGAGTTTCAAGTATACTTTGGCGTCGGTGTGCGCGGCGACATACGTCGCCGCGCCCCTTACACATAGCACACACGTCAAGCGATCACTCACCACTAACGCAAACGCATGAGATGCGGGAAGCGACATTGGCAACTGGAAGCATATCCGGTGCCACACCTACCGCACCACTCCACTCTGTCGACTTGCCAAAATATTGATCGCTTTGGTTACGATCGGTAAGATATCGTGATAGAAATTGAGATCGAGAATGTTGGTGAGCTTGAACCATTGCGCATCATCAAGCCCTCCTTTTTCCTCAAGCACAAGGTCGATATAAGACGACTCTGCGAGATAGTAGGTAACATGCTTGCGAATCTTCCCTTTTTCGGGATTGGATGCCACATACTCGTTCTCGCCCAACTTGTCCCGCAAGGTGATCGAGAGGCCGATCTCATCTTTGATCTCGCGGACAATGCCCTCCTCCACACTCTCACCGTCTTCAATACCGCCCTTTGGCAAAGTCCAGTGCCCAAAGACATCGTGCACGAGTGCAACATACACATCCTCGCCATCGCGCGAGAATACGACCGCGCCACCTTTGCGCTCAATAGGCATCTGATCGTACGGCACAAGCGGCTTCTTTTCTTTCTTCTGCGCCTTCGGTTTGCCCGTCTCCTCTTTGCCCGGCTCGCCGAGCTCTTTGTAGACGGCACCCAAGACGCCGTTTATAAAGCGCCCCGATGTTTCGCCGCCAAAATTCTTTCCCAACTCGATCGCTTCGTTTATCGCCACTTTTGCCGGTACCTCACTGCGATCGGCAAACAGAAGCTCAAAGAGTCCGATACGCAGAATATTGCGGTCGACGCGTGCGATCTTGTGAATGGGCCACTCGGGAGCTGCCTTCTCGATCACCATATCAAGCTCCGGTCGCTTATCCATCACACCCTGCAGTAATCGCTCCATATACGGCACATCTTTAGAGCCGGGCGCGAATTCGTCGATATTGCGGTGGAGCATGTCATGGGTGGCAATGTCTCGAGAACCCTGTTCCTCGAGCGTATCCCACTCGAACAAAGTCTGAAGAACAATTGATCTGGAAAGGTGCCGATTCGCCATGACGCGTGTATTTCTAGCTACCTGGCTCTTGAGCCGTCAGCATATGATATGCCTACAGTATACGTGCCCCAAAGCTAGAAAGCTATACCTGACAATGTGCATTACTCGATCGCTGTGGATAGTGCCACACCGTGGCACATACGGCAACAATCGACTTTTGAACGTAAAAAGCGCCACTCAAGGTGCGCCGTTTACGACTTCACTTCTTCTTTTTCTGCTTTCACTTCTTGGTTTTTTTCTTCCGTTTTCTCTGCCGGTGCCTCGAGCACTCTTGGCGCGTCTGCTTCCTTGATGTCCTTTTTTACTTCTTTTTTTGTAGCCGAAGAAGTGGGCGCTGCCTTAAACAGCACTTGCTTGCCACGGTATTCGCCCGTCTCGGGATTTGCGAAATGACGACGCCGAACCACGCCCGACTCTACGGTCAGTGTCGGACCGTCCGTTTTATGG
>PWVU01000103.1 GCA_003561715.1 Candidatus Kaiserbacteria bacterium
AGACGTCATAAGAAATCTGCAAAAATCCTTTTTTCTTGAACATCAGAAATTGGGGTCAGACCCCAACATACACATACCCATAGCACCGATTAAGAGGTCGTGCGAATTTTTGAAGCTTCGAGAATAGCGACATCTCTCGGAACCATATACTCCCTAGCCTCGATCTCTACCGCTTTACTTTCGGAAAGCATATTACGCGCTTTTTCGTAAGGAAACCAGACAACTTCAAATCCTTCCGCGATCTCGTCTTCAGTAAAATCAGGCTCTCCTTTATCGCCCACCACTTTTGCAACATAACAATATGAAATTTGATGGAGGGCGCAGAACTTACGCCATTCATTCACTATCCCGATCTCGCCCAATACCTCTACATCGCAACCCAATTCTTCCCTACATTCTCGCTTGAGAGCAACGATCTTATCTGTATCATCGTCGAGCCCACCACCAGGCAGTTTATAATAATCGTTCTTGATCGCATGCAAGAGTGCAACGTTATCATCAGCATCAAATACAACTGCACGCGCAGCTTCTCGTACTCTATACGAACGCATTTCTTCTTCAGAAACGTATTCGGGGTTGAGGAATACAATTTCTTTCATGGTAGCCAGTATCGTAGCACGACTTTTTTGGGAATCAATCCCACGGACACACATCAGTCTCGCTTCCAGGAACGATTTCCTGCGTACCCCACACGAGCGCATGGCGCGACCAGAACGCTTTGCTTTGCTCGGGCAGAAAATCACCGCCCGGAAATGACGGCGTTGAGCGGCCAACGAATGCGGTGTAGAGCGTATAGACGCCTCGCTCTTTTTTGATATGAACGGTGATCCACTTCGACGGAGTTGGTTCCTTATTCTTCACAAAGCGTGAGTAGATTGAGCGAAGCGGCCGCATTGCATACACGATCTCATCATCTTCGGTCGTCTCGACGAGATCAGTCGTCCCTACCACCTCGTCCATCTCCTTCTCTATTCGCGTACTGTCTTCGGTTATATCAAGATCTGTTATGACTTTTTTAACTGCGTCAACGAGCTTCGGATGATGTGCGAAGTGCGTGAGCGCGTGCGAGTGCTCGGTGTCTAAGTACACATCAATGCCGTTTTTGGATTTAGCGAAGCGTTGTTTCATTACAAAGTCGATTGGGGTTGTTATCACCAGAAGTCTAGGTGTTTCAAGCGTTAGACAAGGTCTTTCGTCGAGGCTATCAACGCTTTCGACATCTCAGGATCATTCGAGAGATGTCCCGAATTCACTAGTGTAAGATTGAGAGTATCACCATATGCGCTCTTCAGATCAACCGCCGAAATCGCCGGGGTACACATATCAAAGCGACCCTGCACAAGCGAGCAAGGAATGTGTTTGATTTTGTCGATATGGTCCAAAATGTAGTTTTCAGGCACAAAACATTTATTGAGGAAGTAGTGTACTTCCAACCGAGCAACCGCGAGATTATTTCTGTCACCGATTATTTCTTTTTCAAGAGTAATCGGATCGTAAACTATCGAGCAAAGAGTAATTTCCCACAGCGTCCACTCATCAGCATATTTCGCTGCGACCGCTCCATCTTCCGAATTTATTTTTTCAGCATAATACCGCATGACCTCGTCGCCGGTTCCGCGGTGCTCAGGAGGCACAAGAGAGATAAAGCGCTCCCATTCTTTGGGGAAGAAATACCGCGGAAATCCTTCGTTCACAAAATCGACTTCAAACTGTCGTGCCAGGAAAAGACTCCATACAAGCAGTCGCTCAACGCGCTCAGGATGCGCTATTGCATAAAATAGTGAAAGTGCAGAGCCCCATGAGCCACCAACGACGTACATTTTTTCAATTCCTAAATGAGTTCGAAGTGATTCGATATCTTTAACAAGATCTTGGGTGGTATTTTGTTCCGAACTGGCAAACGGAATACTTCTCCCGCACCCTCGTTGGTCATGAAATATCACACGGTGCATCTCCGGATCAAACAACAGTTTGTTGCGGTCACTAAATCCCCCACCCGGTCCCCCGTGCAGGAAACAAATTGGCTTCGCTTCTGGGTTGCCCCAATCCTCCCAATAGATAGTGTGGCCTTCACTGGTATCTAAGAACCCTTTGTCATTGATGTGAGTAGCGTTTTCCTGCATGCGGTTATTCTGGCACAAAAACGCTCTTATGGGAAAGTCAGATGTAGGATGCAGAGGGTGGCAATCATGCACAGTGTAGTGCAGTGGAGACGGGACCAGACATACCCAACCAGGGCAAAATGCTGCGCACTCCGTGTGTACACGGAGTGCGCAGTGAGTCGATTGCAGAGACCCTATCGCAGAACCTATTCAGATTCTTCTGTACCGCGAGCCTTTTTGGACTCCGAGACTTTTTACGTGGTCCTCCTTGCAGAGCCTACGTATATACGTGAACTGAAACGTTTCAGATTTCGCAAACGCACCCCATACCAACCATTCCTCACCACCCTCGACAACAGCAGAATATATATACCTGCCCACATAAGGATAGCGGCTTCTTGGATATTCATTTTTA
>PWVU01000031.1 GCA_003561715.1 Candidatus Kaiserbacteria bacterium
CGTTCCACAGTTTTTGAGAATAGCCTACTGCAACGAAGTTATCCCGTAATTTTTGAGAATAGCCTACAGAGCCAGGGATAGGCCATGCACTCAAAAAGCTGGCCTATCCCATTTCAAGACCTGTCAGGAAAACGCTCGCACCTTTCGGCCGCGAGAAAGACGGAGTTGTTCCACATCGGCACGACGAAATAAGAGTCGCTGACAGCGATCGATACCGCGACTAGAGATGGGAGATAAAAGTCCCTTCTTTATCCATAGTCGCAATGTCTGGTTGTATATACCCAGCAGATAGGCCGCTTCTTCCAGCACAACATACTGGGCAGCAAAGTGTTCGACATCAGCACGGGTAAATTGCCAGCCCATTCCCCTCTCTCTGAGACACGGTATCAGCCCACAGCCAGACCACGCCATTAAAATCGCTACCGGAACCTGCAATTGATGAGCCGCCTGCGCCCGGGAAAGAAATGGCCTGTCGTCCGTGAGCAGTTCCAACTGGAAATCCAGGTCCTCAGTGGATACCCAGAATGCCCCGAACTGCGGTCCCGGTTGGTTCTCCCAACCAAACCGAATCAGATGTTTCCTGGCCAGCTGCATGACCATAGCTGGCCGGTAGCCAAAACGGGCTAAGATGGGCATCATTTCCGACAAAAAACCGGTGTGGGGCTGCAACGCCGCCCGCGAAGTAACCCCGTACATCAGCCTGTCCAACAAGGACATGATGGGTTCATGCGCCAATGCTGGACCAACATCCTCCGCAAGTGATGCACAGATCGGTGTTAGCACGCCGGCATCTATGAGGTCGGCCAGAATGGAAACGGACACGCCGAGAAGGCGAGCCGCATCCTCTTGAGGAATACCAGACGACCACCGCTCCTCTAAAGCCAGAACCTCAGGCCGGCAAATGAAGCCTGGTTGATAGA
The DNA here is from genome assembly GCA_003561715.1 of Candidatus Kaiserbacteria bacterium. GTDB lineage: Bacteria > Patescibacteriota > Minisyncoccia > Phycocordibacterales > UBA12088 > CSSED11-315. Next base: position 921 of record PWVU01000031.1, read on the forward strand.
ACGACTTCCTGGCAACCGCCCCCTGGTAATTGGCGAGGAACCCTCTTGCCAGCAGCCGGTCCAGGACGCGCGAAGTTGTTTGCAATCTTTTGGCTGCTTCATCGGCTGGCATACAGGGGAATCTGTTGGCAAATTGTGGCGTAGACCAGTAGCGATGGTAAGAAAACAGGGACGTCGTCAACGGATATGATTCTACCAGGTAGTCGTCAAAGGCTTCCTGCACAAACCGAAAGTGGGACGATGACCAGCGTTTCGCCAGGCACAAATGGTACAACGTCCCGAAATCCTGGGAGAAAGTATGCGTGACTGACCGCCCGTTGCGGCCCTGGTAGGCATCCAGGAAGGTGTAGAAGTTGTGCGGCCAGTTGACAACTGCCTGAAATGCCGTAGTCAACAGGAGGTGTGCCATCCCAGGAGCCAGGGATTGCAGCCTGGTCTGCTGGCGGACAGAAGGCGCCCAGAAGTGTCTGCTCACCGGATGCCAGTAAGACCATTCTGGTCCTATACCAAGCAGAGAGCGCTGGATGCCAGTTACCAGACGATATAAGACTGAACCGCTCTGTGGCGGAAGGGAACTCGACCACTGTAACCAGTTCGCCCGTAAACTATCTGGCCGAGCAAAGTATGCGCGGTCTCCCTCTGATCCTATACCAAACCAACTCAACAAAGTTGTCTGGGCGAAAAAACCAAACTCATCCCCGGATATGTCAACGGCTACAGCTGTAGTTAGGTCAAACTGGCACTTTGGGCATTGGCCCTTCACAATATCTGTCGCGCGTAGCGGCTCCTGACATGCCTGACATTCCCGGAGCAGTAAACAGTGGTGCGTCAGGCAAACGTTGAGGGCGCAGAGCATCCAGGCCAGGCGGTGGTAGGGTGCTTCTTGTAAACAATGGGGGCAGTAGGAAGCACGCTGTGTTGACCAGATATGGTGCTGGAGCATGCTGGGCGACAGCAAGGGGACAACTTCCCCATCTGTCAGTTCAGCCGTTGGGAACGCATCACCAGGCAAGGCCAATTGTTCGGCAAAGGCGTGGGGGGTTGCCCAGTAAAGCATTTCAGGGGCCAGTTGGGTGAGGTCCGCTAATACATGATATGTCTCAGCGCATCTTGGCTGCGCCAGCACGTCCTTAACAGACAGCCGCTCTTTGCCAATGGAGACGACCATACCGGGCGAAGGGTAGGCGTTGAGAAGGGAGAGACGAACCAGCAAGGAAACCAGGGATTCCCCAGGCAAGAGCGGCGAACGGCACAAAAACGGATGGGTGTAGTGGATGCTCATGGTGGCATTTACCTCGTCGTCAAAACTTCGGCCGCCGTTGCCTGTTTCTCTTGGCGCCGGCGAGAACGATGACCAACGCTGTCTGGTGGGTCGGGAGCGGCCAGTTGCTGTCCGGCAAAGGGGTGGCCGGCAAAGGGGTCCGGTTTGCCCACGTGTTTATGCAGCCGTTTTTGGAATGAGTGAGAAAGGATGGCCAGGGTCAGGGTCGTGTCACCCGTTTGTTGCATCATGTAAGCGCTTTGCCGCAGCAAGTTCATGACGTTGCCCACTACGCCATTGGTGGCGTAATGCAAGCGGTAA
>PWVU01000077.1 GCA_003561715.1 Candidatus Kaiserbacteria bacterium
CTCTCTCTTCCACACTTGCATCGACCAGACCGATTTCGCGGGCGATCGCGTACGCAGTCGACTTATGATCCCCGGTAGCCATAATGACCCGAATACCGGCGCCACGCGCTTTACGAATTGCCTCGGGCACTTCGGCTCGCACCGGATCCTTCATAGCAACCAAACCCGCAAGCGTGAGATCGTGCAGTAGTTCCTCTCGAGGCGCATCGGCATGGTCGTGCACTGTGCCATAGGCAAGTGCGATCATGCGCATAGCATCACATGAGTGTTCCTCAACACGCTCAAATAATTTGGTGCGCTCGCGGTCGCTCAATGACACAGCTTCCCCTTCATGCAGTATAGTCGAACAACGCGCAATCACCGCTTCCGGCGCACCGACCACATACCACTCTCGTCGCTCATCACCGGCTGCATCCGTAAATCGAACCAACGATGAGCGGAACTTCAGCTCCGTCTCAAAGGGTAACTCACCGATGCGCGCGGTTTGCCATGCATAGGAACCTTCACCTTGCTCTACTTTGTGCTTGAAGACTTCAAGCGCCGCTTCGGTCGGCTCACCAATGACCTCATAGCGATCTTCGCCTTTTTTGTACGTTACCTGTGCATGCGCACCCCAGCCCGCTACATGGGCGATCTTTACAAGCGTGGGCACTTCGCGAGGATCTACCTCATACCCATCTTCTGAAAAAGAGCCTCGCGGAGACCACCCGACACCCGATACGCGCACTTCTCGTCCACCGTCAAAGAGTACGCGCTCCACCATCATCACGTTTTGCGTTAGCGTGCCTGTTTTATCAGTAATGATGGTCGTCGTCACACCTAGTGTCTCAGCGGCCTGCAGTGTACGCACCAAGGCATGACGCTTCGACATGCGATAGGCACCCGCCGCGAGCACTATGGAGAGTATTGCCGGCAGTCCTTCGGGTATACCGGAGACAAGTGCCGCAATGGTAAACAAGAAAATCTCATCAAACGCAATACCGTGAATAAAATACCCGACAATGAACACCAATGATGCGGTAACCGTTGCAATGCCCGCCATTTGTATGGCGAGCACGCGCGCTTTCTGTTTGAAATGCGTCGCAGGATCTGCAATATCTCCAAGTCGCTCAGCAACCCGCCCCAGTGTTGTGCGATCACCGGTTGCCACCACAACTCCTTCGCCGGCACCGCGCGCCACCGTTGTGCCCATCCACACCATATTTGCTCGGTCGGCGAGCACCGTTGCGGGAGCGACAGGACTCGTATGCTTTACCACCGCAACAGATTCACCGGTAAGCGCCGCTTCCGATGTTGCCAACTCGGATGATGAAATGAGGCGCATATCCGCAGGAACATGCATACCCGCTTCCAAGCTGACGATGTCACCAGGCACCAATTGTTCTGCGGGAATTTCCATGAGCCGACCGTCTCGCACAACCGAAGCAGTGGCAACCAGTGCATGTTTGAGTGATTCGATCGCTTTTTGCGCTCGATATTCCTGCACGAATCCAATGCACGCATTTATGAATATCACCGCACCGATCACATACGCATCGATCACATGCTCAAACAAGTACGAGATGATCATCGCCATAAACAGTATGTAAATAAGCACACTGTTGAACTGCTTTACGAACAAGAGGAGTGGGTTGTTCTTTTCCTTACTGGTGAGCGTGTTGGGACCACACGCTTTCAAACGACGCTGTGCTTCATCGGCGCTGAGTCCGTCGCGCGTGGAGTGTACCAAGGTAACAACCTGCTCCGCACTTTTAGAGTGGAAGAGGTCTTTTGCGGGTTGCGCGTGTGGATCTCGCTTGGGTTCAGACATACTAAAAAACAACGTGCGCAGTTGCGCATTTCATAAAGTATAATCCAATAGTCTGTGTATCGGTAGCGAAGTTTTCTACAGATGCAATTATCCGACCGTGGGCTGTGTGTGTGTGCGATAATACAGCGTCATAATGACGATGAGAAATACAAATACCGTAAGTGCCATCATAGAGAAGGTCACATACCCAAACTCCTGTACGTACACTCGCGCGCACGATACACCACCGGCGGCTTCGGATGAGCACGGAATTATCTGCGCTCCGCCCATCTCGATATAGTAATGGTAGAGCGAGACCACGACACCCAGGCCCGAAAGCGCAATACCGTACAATGCCGCGCGTGCGTCATTGAGGTATATACCCATTCCGTAAATCACCACTTGCGGATAGGTAAAGATGCGTCCCCACCAACACAAACTGCATGGCGCATAGCCCACCACTTCTGAATAAAACAACGACATGAACATGGCGAAGAACGCGGTTGCAAATGCCACATGGAGTCCCCAGCGGGCAATGCATTGCGAAAGTACTGCCCACTTATATACAACGTGATTAAGCACGGTCAGTAGAATCACCCCCTGCAGAGCTATAGTGCCAAGCGCGACCAAGGTATTCAATTCTGAGATATATGGAAACATAGCACTACTATAACTAGACCAATATGCACGGTCTTACCAATTCATCACCATTATAGTAACCTGCAAAACGGTTGCAAACGAGACCCACAAAAGATACGGAATATTCACCAACACGACCCAACGCGCATAACGCCATATGGCGACTTGTGCCCAGATCAACGTACCCAAAACCAATACAATAACGAGTGTTGCCAGTTCCAGATTTTCAAGACCGAATTGAACCGGGCTGAAGAGTAGATTGAACAGCAGATTGAGTACAAATGGCACCAGCACCTGTACCGGGAGACTGCCGCGTAGATACTGCACGAGTACATACCCGAATGAAACCGCAATGATCACATACAACACCGCCCACACCGGACCAAATAGCCACGCTTCCGGCGCCCAAAGCGGCTTGGAAAGCTCCGCGTACCACGCATATGCCTCACGTTGCATCATAGTGAGCAGTATAGCATGCGCTACGCACGCGAGACATAGATCGACAGAGCCACAAGATCATTTTCGGCCCAAATGATACCGCGATCGGTGATGTAAAAGAATGCCTCGTCAATTTCAAAGCGCATCAAACGCACGCCCAATTCGTTGGTAATGGGAAACTGGCGAAACAGCTTCCCGGTCTCGGTTGCACCATAGAATACCCCGAGATGGTCGCGATAGAACCACGCCGGAGCGTCGTGTCTGCTCGTGGAAAAGGTATCATTTGTATACACATCGGGAATATATGCCTGGGCATATGAGGTTGCGCAAAGCATGATGCCGGCGATGAGTCCGAGTAGTACAGCGCGAAATGAGTTCATAGCAATAGTCATACGAGCGAAATAAAAAAGACCCTACACGGGTCTGTGAGCATCTTATACACTATAATTGGAATTATGTCAATACCACATTGATGCGACCGTCTTTTTAGGTACGACATACAAAAGCTTCCCCAGCCTACAAGACGCACTACCTCCCTTTCTTTTCGCGTTTGACTTGCCGTTTTTCCTTGACGCTCATTTTTGGGGCTTTTTTTGTTTCTTTGCGCTCTCGATGATCTCCTTTTGCCATGATGAAAGGTATACTGGTAATATTCCTAGTATAGCACTCTTCGTATATCCGAATCCAATCCACATAACAGGTAAACGCGATTCCTACAGCGTCGGTTGACCCAGAAGCCCTGCTTCTTCATCATTTTGCATCGCGATCATTTCGGCGACGATATACGCAATACCGATCAACAGTATTCCCCCGATCGCAATGTAAATGATATATTCGCGCATATATGATCACTCTATCACAATGAGTTGATGATCTGTACTATTTTTCGAGCAACGCATTCTCTTCGCAGATCTCTTTATACACCAACGCCGACGGACGCACGGTGCGCTCAAGCGTATCGAAATCAACCGCTACAAGTCCGACGCGTATGCTGTATCCGTTTGCCCACTCATACCTATCGAGTAACGATGCATACATAAAGCCGCGTACGTCAACACCTTCTGTAATGGCGCGATGCACTGCACTCACCGATGTTTGTATATATGCACCACGAAAGGCATCTGCTTGATCCGCACATCCCGCCTCGGTCACCATAATCGGTTTGTCATACCGCGTCACCTGCATAAGCGCATCGTAGAGACGCTCGGGATGTATCCCCCCTCCTACATCCGACACTTTTTTCGTTTGCGGGATACCAAGCGGAATGTAGGTATAGTAATTCACCCCGATAGTATCGGTCGTATCCTGTACGGCGCGAAGAAAGCGGTGGTTCCAGTTCCAATTCAGTATGTGTGCTTGTATGCGTCTCAGCATGGTCGCGCCATCGAATACGAGGATCTGCATTGCAAGTCCAACAACAAATCCGTTATGTACGTTCTTGATAGCGCGATACGCGGCACGATGAGAACGCGTAAGAGCTCGCTCCACGCGCATGCACTTGAGGAATGATCGTTCAAATGGTGGCCACTGCCCTTCGCGATAGCTCTGCGTAGCATACATGGTCGGTTCGTGCATGGTATAGAAGTGCGTACAGAGATCACCCAGCTTGTCGACCATATACGCGCAATAGCGTGCGAACATATCGGGCGCATCAGGGCTCAAAAATCCACCCGACTCGGAAAACCAAAGCGGAAGCGTGACGTGCCACAACGTGATCATCGGCTCAATGTTGCGTTTGCGCAGAGCGCGCAATACACTTCGGTAATGCTCAATTGCTTCCTCATCAAACTCCCCTTCTTTCGGCTCGACACGCGCCCACTCGATAGAAAAGCGATGTGCATTGTGCCCAAGCGAATGCGCGATCGTAACATCCTCCTCAAAGCGATGGTAATGATCGCAGGCACGCCCCGTCGGCGGCACCCTTCCTTCTCCCGCAGCGTGCGCCCAGTCGGTATGTTCGATACCGCCTTCAACCTGATAGCTTGAGGTTGACGCCCCCCACAGAAAGTGATCTGGAAATTCATAGCGTAGCATGACATCAGTATACCAGAGCTCTACGGTACTTCATTGCGATACTGCATGCGGAGTTGAAACATGTGAACCCCTTTTTTCTTATCTTCATCCACGATACAGTACTAGGCATGAGTACATTCTCATTCTTCAAACGCCGGGATATCTACATCGTCCCCGCAGTGTATATTGCTTTTGGTGCGATCCTGTACGCGTTTCAAGATTCGCTTATCTACCTACCCGATGGTCGCCCGCACGGTGAGTGCCCCGCACTTCCCGATGCAACCGTATTAACCGAGCCTATTCGCGGCTACCATGTCGAAGCTAATAATCCGCGCCTCGCTATCCACTATCACGGCAATGCAGGCAACGCCTGCGACCGCGCGATCTACGTGCCCACCCTTACGCAAGCGGGCTACGACGTACTGTTGGTTGAATACCCCGGATTCGCAGGCGATACGGAACGCGCAACAACCGGGAACCTTCTTGCCTATACGCACACGGTTGTAGAGTTTGTTACCGGGCTTCCCTACGAGCAAGTGGTGTATATCGGTGAAAGCATTGGGGGCGGATTTGCCAGCTACCACGCGACCCTCGAAGCACCAGAGGCGATGCTTCTTATCACCCCATTTGATCGTCTCTCACGCCGCGCACAAGCCGCCATATGGCTCTATCCGGCAAGCCTCCTTCTGCGTGACGATCTCTTACTCGATCAATGGGCGCCCTCATCTCCCCGCACACTGGTGATCACCGCTGAGCGCGATGAGGTAATACCCTGGCGTCACACCAGACGACTTCTTGATGTACTTCCCAAAGAAACAACCACGCATGTACAGATTCCCCATACCACCCACAACACACTCTATGGCGCCGAGGAATTTTACCGCACCATATATGAGTTTCTCATCGAGGTTTCCAGGCAATCAACCAGCGAAGACTAAGACAGCGGTACGACATAAACCTCTGACAGCAAGTCTGGCGGCAAGTCCGACTTGCCGCCTACCTCATTATCCGAAATTACCTTCCTCCCCAACGTACATACTGAAAGCATATTTGTTACAGCATGTCCGGCCGGACATGCTGTAACAAGACTCACGCGGCGTGCAGATTTTTGTCAGACTACACAGGACGTGGGAGGAGTGGTGCGAGTTCTTCACGCGTCACTTTTCGCAACTGCCCCACTTTGAGAGCGCCGAGCTTGATCGCCCCGATACGCACACGCTTCAGTCGCGTCACCGTGTAGCCGAGATTCATACACATGCGCCGAATTTGATGTTTCTTCCCTTCCGTCAGGATGATGCTGAACGATTGCTCACCGGTTACTTTTACAATGCATGGCTTGGTGACATAGCCCTCAATATCGACCCCGCGCTCCATAAGACGCGTAAAATTGCTTTTGAGCGGTTTGTGCACCGTTACCCGATACTCTTTTTCATGCTTTTTGTCGGGATCCAATAGCTTGCCGGTAATACGTCCGTCATTGGTAAGTATGATGAGTCCGGTCGAGTCCTTGTCGAGACGCCCGATCGGAAATACGCCTAGCACACCATGATCACACTTGATGCGCTGTTCGATCGACTCATCTCCACCGTCGCTGGTAACACTGATGATACCCTTTGGCTTATGATACGCATAGTAGACATACGACCTCTGTGAGACTCGCGCTACCGCAACCTTGTCACGCTCTTCCACTATATCGGTCACAACCGCTTTCTTTCGGTTTATAGTAACCAGTCCCTGCTTGATCATCTCGGTTGCGCCGCGCCTGCTTGCATAGCCTTTGTGTGCAAGATATTTTCCAATGCGAATGGGATATTCCATGCATGCACAATACGCCAACACACCCCAATGCGCAACGAGCACTCAGAAAATACGAGTCGGACATACTCAACCCAACAGCATAAGCGCGACACTCAAATATATGACAACACTCAAAATATCTTGCGTGATCGTAGCGATCGGACCGCTCGCATTCGCCGGATCGAAAGAAAGCTTTGCAAAGAGATACGGCACCAAGAGACCGCTGAAAAGCGCGGAGATTGACGCGCCCATAAGTGCGAGCGCAAGCACCACGCTCACCATCAACTCACCATAGAGCACTAACGAAGCAACAAACAAGAGCGCTGATAATACCCCTCCCAAAAGCCCCACAACCACCGCATGTCGCAATGCGTAGGGAGCAAACGAGAGTGTCGGGGTCAATGCCAAGTCCCGAATGATAAAGGTGGCTATCTGCGTACCGATAGCGTCCGCAAGGTATACAATCAGCGGGATGAACGCGGCAAGAATGAGATACTCGGACAAAATCTCTTCAAAACCACTGATAATTCCCGCCGTTGCAATACCACCAAACAGCCCGATCACCAGCCACGGTATGCGGTGGCGAAATGCTCGGGTGATGGGAATAGCAAGAATAGTTTCATACCCGGCCGCTCGATCGACACCTCCCAACTTTGCCAGGTTTTCGGTCGCCTCATGATCCAAGATGCGCAGGATATCATCAGCGGCAACCACCCCAAGTAAGTGACGCGACGCATCAATGACCGGTATCGCTTTGATATTGTGCTTGAGTGCAAGAAGCGCAATACGCTCTTGATCAGTATGAGCACGAACAGTCACCAGCGTACGCGATAGCACTTCAGCGACCGGAGCGTTGCGCTCTGCGCTAAATAGATCCTTGATCGACAATACACCTACTAAGACCTCCCGCTCATCAAGTGCATAGAGATAGTCAATAGTATCGAGTTGTTTAGCGTGTTCAAGTAGATATTGTTCGACTTCGCGCACCAATGCACTCACTGAGACACGTGGGACGTTTTCGGTCATCAGCCTCCCTGCGGATTCGGGAGGGTAGATATGGCGTTCTCTCATTACACACAGTATAGCGTCGAATAGGCGAGTTCGAGCATACGTTCTCCCCACAACTTCCGCACAACCTACATATCGAGATAGTACTTAACGCCTAGTACCACCATCACAAAAAGCACGTAACTCATTGCGAGGGTCACCATCGTACTTACTGAAGACGTAAAGATACTATCGCCAAGCCACGGATGAACAATTACCGAAGGTACTAAGCCCAGCATAGTGCCCGATACAAAATCGCGCGGTCGCACACATGAAAGACCAAGCAAGTAACTGGAAGGCCCTTTCGGCAAAAGTGGCGCCATGCGCATGAAAAATACTGCAGCAAAGCCGCTTCGACGAAGTTTCTTATCATACTCAAACAACTGATGTGCATGCCCCTCAAGCCACTGTTCTACCCGTTGTTCTCCCAGAAGCCGCGTGATGGTAAACGCTATATAAGCACTGCTAGCTGTTGCACAGAACGCAACGATACTGCCAACAAGCGGACCGAACAGCACCCCCGAAAGCACCATGATCGGGGTACTTGGAAATAACAAAAGCATTGCGAGCATTGCACCAATTGCAAACAGTACCGGTCCGAGCACCGGCAATGATTCAAGAAGTGCTCGCGCGTCTGCTATATACTCGGGTACATACCAGGCGATAAGCGCCAGTATCCCGAGCCCGACGAGCGCCAAAAAACTCAGCACGAGGTGTGCGCGGTGAATGTGGACAAATCGCATACCTTTTAGTATGCGATGTCATGCCTACGCAGGCAAGCGGGCTGCGACAAATGTATCGAGATCTTGTGCTTGCAGGAACCTATTGTGTTTTTTTTCATACGCAAGATCAGAGTATGGACGCGAACCATACTCATGTCCCGGATACACCTCAGTCGCTTCCGGCAACGCCTTAAGCCGTTGCAGGCTTTCGTATAATGCATTGACATGCTCGAAAGTGGTGCGTCCACATCCTTCCACAAAGAGCGTATCGCCTGATATAAGCTTGGGAATGCCATCAACGCTTTGGTGCGCATCGATATACAAACAGATCGAATCATCACTATGCCCGGGTGTATGCAGAACGTGGATGTTGACTTCATCAAGCGGCACGGTATCTCCTTCTGCAATACACCGTACAAGCTCCGCAGGTGTGTCGACTCTTTTTGCACCCAGCGTGTGCACATATACCGGCACTGTGTAGCTCGCCAACACATCACGTAACCGCTCGATATGATCGAAATGTGTGTGAGTAATAACGATACCGACAAGGGTGAGTGATTGACGTTGCAATTCCCTGAACACAAGGTCAATATCTCCCGACGGATCAACCAATAGCGCGTTTCGATTAGACGAGGAAACGAGAAGGTAAGAAAGATTTGCATCATAACCACCAACGGCAAGTTGCATGACTGAAACAGTGTGTTCCATAGAATAGCGTAAGTATACCATCTACACGCAAGCGCTATGCATACCAACAAACCACAACACCCGCCGCTTACGCGACGGGTGTTGCACCATGACAGACAGCTATCCTATCTATCGGGTGAAGAAGATCGGATTCTGATTGTCCAAAGAGGGATTCCACGTGAATGATCCGTGGGTCAGTTCGACGATCTCAGCTTTGTAATTGCCACTTGGCGCAAACAGGATCGATTGCGAAATCTGACCACTGAAATTAGACAACAATGTGTAATTCCAGCATTGATCACCGGCACTACAGTCAAAGATGCCGTCTCCGTTAGCATCTCGAATAATACGCAACTGAACTGAGGCTGAACTGACGACCGCATCAGCTGTGGTCAACTGTCCGTCATTATTTGAGTCACGACGGATGGTTGCAGAGACAGTAGGACCAAACCATCCTTGCGTCGCAACCATTTGTTGTACGCCCATTGCGTTGGTGCCACCTCCTCCGCTCGGCGCGGTAAGTGTGACGGTCGCTGTTCGCTGATTGTTAGAGGAATTGTCATCGCTAATGTTGTGCGATGCACGTAGCGTGTA
>PWVU01000130.1 GCA_003561715.1 Candidatus Kaiserbacteria bacterium
CGCCTTTCTAACGTCCCAAACCCCCTCATATTCTCCATCCCACACTTTTCCACACCCCTCATATCGCGCGCTTGACAAATACCCCCCCATGCTAATTTTGCCTATACGTCGAACCAAAATATCTGTGGTCGCTCTGGCTCGGCGTAATTTCGAGCGACCACTTCCCCGAATGGGAGAACGACATGCACAACATGCATGGTCCCCCGGCGCATCGCGCCATCGCTTTCTGCGCCCTCGTTCTCGGCAACGTCTCGCGCATCGCCTCGGCCGGTCGGAGGTCCGGCATTCGCTCCTCGACCCGCGGTGCCGAGAACGCGCAGGGCTCCACGGCGTCGCGGCTGCCTTCGGCGAACTGAGCCGGACGATCTCTCGGGTCCCGCCCCGAGGTGCTTTGACCTGATGTGAAGGTGACGGTCTCGCTCAGCGGGACACTCTCACAAAAGTGTGAGCGGGACCGTCACGGTCATGTTCTTTGGGATTTAATGAGAATCCCACACCGCACACAATTTTCGTGTGCTCCCCAGACCCTAACGAACGCTTCGTTGGGGGCTGTTCGTTTTTATATTCCACCCCTTTTTCAATGCGCAATATTCATAAAACCATACCAAAAACTGGACGTCGGACGTCCAGTTTTTGGGTTGGGGTTTTGGTAGGTTGAGTCGTGTGGTTTTTGAAAGTTTTGCTTTTTCGGATTGGTTTTTCGGAGCTTTTCAGCCGTTATCTTGCTGGCTTGACGAATGGCGCGATTGCGCATACGCTGTGTGTACATGTTGATGAAGATAACAACCAAGATCACAAAGACGACCGCACGCGCGGGATCGGTCTTGGGTTGGTTGCTAGAAGAAAGGGAATAGAAATGAAAGCACACTTCTACAGCGCCGGTCTCGCGACCGGCGCTGTTTGTTGTTCTTTCTGCGCCATTAGGGGCGCACAGCGGAGGAGAGTAAGCCATGGTCGCTATCAACGTATCCGGTATCGTATTGCCACTAGTAGGAGTGCTGGTTGGTACCGGCGATGAGCAACACGTGCGAAAGCTCCCGCCAGAAAGCATAGTAAAAATTCTCGTCATCGTGGCGAGGGTCTATGTCGCAACACGAACGATGCTTGTTCGGCGTGCTTCCCACCAGATTATATTAGTTGCGCGGTACCAGATTGTGCCCAAGGGACCCCAAACCAGAAGAGAACAAAGAATCTCTTGCTGGAGAGACATCGACCGAAGATGTCTAATGGCTCTGATAGGGCGCTGGGGTGTATAGCGTCGTAGTCAGGATCGGCTGTTTGTCGCCCGGGTGGTTTCCACCCGGCGTGACATTTTTTATGTGAATTACCTACAACCACAGAAACACTTGACGAGAAACGAGCGACCTGCAATACTATCGTCAATGCAGCGCGCATACTTTTACGCATGGTTTTGGTTTACCGACTCTCGTCGGGCCGGCTTTGCGTGGTGTGTTGCATAGGGAGGAGAGAAACACACGAATACAGGACGCGAACCGGCTCGAAGCCGGTTTTTGTTGTCTGATATGAGTTTCCAAACAAGCAAATGTTGGAAATTCACACCAGACCACTGTTCTTTTTGTTCAACCTTTGCCCGAGGTCTGGCGGGTGGTGAGGTAAAGATGGATAGACCTATCCAGCTTCAAGTTTGGGACGCGGTCATCAAAAGGGAGATCAAGGCGCAAGAGAAGGCTCTTTGTCCGAGCGCTCCAGTCTCAGGAAATGAGCCTGCCTGTGAAAACCCTCCCCAAAAGGGTACAGTGGTGCACAATAATTCCTCAGGTGATGAGCGGGCGCGCTAGCGCGCCCGCCACACCACTTTTTCGATCTACAACATGCAACAGTCAATCAAACAAACTCATATCCCGCACTCTTGGTGGTGGCAGACCATACGCTCGTCGAGCGGGTTGTGCCTGTGATTTCCGATACATTCGCAGTCAGTACCCGCTCAGGTGAGCGGGTGTTCTTGTGTCTTCTCGAAGGGAGATCGTAGATGGGGTGGGGTGTAACGAAGGAACAAGAAGAGCAGATCAAGAAGCGGCGAATCAGCGAAAGCAATCCTTCGGCATTTGTCGATGAAAAAAGCCGCGAGCGTCTGAAAAAAAGGGAATCAGAACCGAAGGGTTCTCAAACGAGGAATCAAAAACCTCCACAGGAAGATGGTGATGATCAGTCTCGAGGAGGTTGGGATCACAAAGCCATGCGCTAGGTCTCGCGAAATCAAGCGGCCCGCTCTGCGGGCCGCACTCTTTTCATCAGTAACGCCACAGTGCGCATGTTGTGTCTCGTGGGACAAAGACCTCATTCTTGCCGTGGATAGCGAAACTGTTGACAAAATTTACTGAGCGTATATGCTCATTAGTGATGACATCGCAAAAAGCTCTCATTCTCGTCGTTGGTATGATTCTCTGCACAAACAGAGGGGCTTTTCATTCGGTGTCATAAACAACATAAACAAGAAGACCAAACCACACGACCGCAGAAAAGCCCCTCAAAGGGGATTTTTTATTGCTCATTCAATAGCCAATTGCCCTGCAATAATCTTGTAAATATCTCACGATTCGAAGTCTTTTGCCAATGCATTGGCGCGGGACTTCGGATCGCGAACTGGGAAAATGAACACCCAAAAGCTTGGGGTTCGAAACCCCAGATCCGATCCACCGTCGGCAATGGTGCTGGCGGAAGAGCTGTTCTTTGGAGGTTTAGATGCAGTCTCAATCGTTGCTCGCGTTCCCCGTGGTTTTGCCGCAAGGTGACGAGGACATTCTGCCAACCGAAGTCGGTGTTGAGATCGAACTTCGTTGCGACGATGTCGATGGCAACCCCATCAACATTTGGGATCTTGTCGATGGGAGCAATAACCCGTCGGGAGAGTCGCTTGTTGAAGGTGCTGGCATTCTCACCAATGAGGCCGGCCTTCACGTCGCCGAATTTGCTGTGAAGCATAGCTCGAGCATTTCACAGATTTACACGAGAATTCTTGCGCACCAGGCATGGGTGCAAAATCTTGTGGGATCTGAAGTAAGATGGGACTTCAGCGAGTTCGACGAAGTGCTCAGTCGTCCAGTTAAGCTCGACGACTGGGCACCGAAGACCAGATACGTAGCCATGTTGAAAGCGTATCGCGAGAAGGCAAGGCGACAAGGGGAAGTCTTTAGAGAACAAGGCTTTCTCGACATGGTGTTGTGGCGGTCTACCCACTTCAATATCGGTCTAACCGACGAGCACAAGGCAATCGTTTTACTCGACATCCTCAACCTAGTTTCTCCATGGGCGTATACCTATTGGCGAGACCGACTGGGGAGACCTGCGACACGCAGAGTGCTCGATGCGTATGGGTGGGAGCCTAAAGGCTTCGAGCCTGGTTGGAGAGTTTTCGGCACTCTCGAAAACTACTTCACTTGGCTCACTGCTCAGAGGAGGCTCGTTCGTAGCGATTCGGACGGCAAAAACTTCGAGGTCGACCTCGAGACTCCCTATCAAGTTGGGGATAACGTCTCCGAGATTCATCATTGGGCCAGACTTCGGCCCGGCCGCGTGGAGTGGCGGGTGATGTTCTCAATGTCTCCCACCGAGGTCGTGCACTTCTTGAACTGGCTTCGTCCGGTTCTTCAGAACCTGCTCGAGCTTCTGGAGCTTGTGCCAGAACGAGCGCCGTCAGATGTCCGTTCGATGGCATTCAACGCACTTCATCGACGATGGCCTGAGGTGTTTCCTGTTTCTGAGCCTGACGAAGCGGAATGGAATCGAGCTGCAGAGCGCTGTTGCATCTGACACCCTCTGGAACCGGACGGCGCGCATTTTGCGTTGCGCGTCGTCCCGGTTTCCTTTTTCAAAATCAGAACACTTTATTGATCACGAGATTCACGCTACAGTACCATTGTTTTGTATACAATTTCTTGCACCAAAAACTAATTCCTAAACCCTAGCTTCCTAACACCCTAATCTATGTCCCTCCAGCACACCCTCGAACAACTCATCCGGTTTAAAACTATCAGCGGTGATCACGAAGCGACTCGTGATGCGTTTGAGTGGATCAAAGATCAACTGCAGCCGGTGCCTTTGTATATGCGTGAGCATACCCATAATGGCTTTCCTTCGCTGGTCATGACGACGCGACGCACGAAGTCTCCAAAGCTCTGGCTCGCCGCGCACGTTGATGTGGTGCATGGTTCGGACACGATGTTTCATCCGTGGGTTGAAAAGGGGAAGCTCTACGGAAGGGGCGCATTTGATATGAAATTTGCTATTGCATGTTATATCGAGCTACTGAAAGAGTTGGATATTCATGCGCGCGAATACGACATCGGGATTATGCTCACCTCCGATGAAGAGATTGGAAGCGTAAACGGCACCAAGGCGCTACTAGAAAAAGACGGCTATACCGGTGATGCGGCGTTTCTTCCTGATGGCGGTGGTTGGTGGCAGCTTGAAGAGTGCGCAAAAGGTGTCTCTATTGTTGAGGTAACAGCTCAGGGTGATTCAGCACACGGCTCGCGCCCATGGCGTGGCGATTGTGCTATTCAGCGCTTACAGGAGTACTTGAGTGATGTGCGCGCGTATTTTGAAACGCTTAAGAAAGACACGACGAAGACGGGTTCTGAGTATTGGTATCCAACAATGCATGTCGGTACGATCCAGGGCGGGCATTCAATGAATCAGATCGCTGATTCCGCAGTCGCGACAATTGATATTCGATATACCTCAACCAAAGAATATGCGCGTATTAAAAAGAAGTTAGAATCATTGGCGAAAAAACATCGTCGCGTAACGAGTAAAGAAATATTCGGCGATAGAGAATATGGCATAAGTAAAAAGAATGGTGAAGCTCGTGCACTCATGCGCGCCGCAAAACAAATCGCCGGCCGCGAGGTAGGTTGGACGCGGTCATATGGTTCGTCCGACGCTCGCTTCTTTGCGAAACAAAATATCCCGACACTTCTTATGTGGCCTGAGGCGGGCGGTGCTCACTCGGAGCACGAGTGGATTGATCTTGACGATCTTGCGAAATACTACGAAGTGCTTAAAAAGTTTGTGGGGCAAATAGCAAGGCGCTAATCGGCGTAGGGGTAGTCTGCGCCACTTTGACTGATTCTAAAAAAAAAGTATAGTTGCTGAGGCGGGTATAAACCCGACACGCAAACAGGAAACGCGACGTTTCCTGTAGTTCCTTCACTCAACCAGAAAGAGGTTACAATGACACCTACTGTCGCTCGCCCCAACGCGCGTCCTTTCGTGCGGCCCAACTACTTGCTGCGGCACTGCGTGCTCGACGCTTACCCCGGAGATCTTCTTGATGGAGTATCTGGCGTCGAGTACTATGGCGCGCGCGTACTCGCTTCGAGCTATCCGGGCGACGTCATCATGATGCACCCAGACCTAGCAGGTAGTCCGCAGCTGCGGATGATCCAAGAGCATTACTCGCGCTGTGGTCTCCCGACCGCAGACGAGTTCATCTTCGACCAGAACTGGGAGCTCGCGCGCGGACATCGTCTTCAGCTGAATCCGTTCCTGTTCGGAGATGAAGCAAACACAGTATTTCCGGATCCGCGCTTCGCAGCGACGGCTAAGGAGCAGAACAACAAGAACAACTTCATCAGGCTATGCTGGAGTCTCGGCATACCTGTTCCGGGCACGGTGCTCTATGACGACCCCGCAACGTTCTCGCTTTCGGACGATCGTGCGTCCTACCCGGTCTATGTCAAGGCAGCAGTCTCGGCCTCGGGGATGCATGTCATCCGCTGTGAGAACGATGCGGAGCTTCTGGACGCTATCGCCGAGATGCCGGGCAGCTTTCAGATCCAAGAGGGGCTACCACCCAGCACGGTGTTCTGCAGCATCCAGTACGTCGAGATGGCGGGTAAATTCACGCATGGACCGCTGACGGAACAAAAGCTCGACGGTAGTCACCATGCTGGCAACATCTTTCCGGCACGCATCGTCGACGCAGACCTTGTTCAGCCGTTCACGGATAAGGCCGCCCGGCACATGTTCGAGAAAGGCATGCGTTTTACCTGGGGTTTCGATATCGCCGTGACGACAGACCGTGGTCCTCTTGCGATCGAGGCAAACCCTCGTGCGAATGGGGCCACGTACCTCTGGATGCCGGCAGCCAGGTTGGACGCTACGGCGTGGGAAGGCGAGTATGTCTATCCTAGGAATGGGGATTTGCGCTTCATCTTACGCGATCCGGCTGATTGGGAGTACAGCCGTCATCGGGGGAACGGGATCGTCCTCATCAACTGGGGACCGATGCTCGGCACTCCGCCGAAGCTGGGGCTTCTCGTCATTGGTGATGCCGATCAGCGTGAACGTTTGCTCAGGACGTTCAAGTTACGGTACTGCTGATCTACTTCGAGGTTGAGTTGGGGCGTCAGTAATGGCGCCCCAGCTTGATTCTTTTCAATATTTAATTAACATTAAATTGTACTGTATTTATAGCGATTTAAGGAGGCGCAGGAGCGATTGATTACGTGCCTACGTATCGCGAAAGCATCACATGCATTCTTAACGAAACAAAGGCAGATGCGGAATCTGGCCAATCAGCGCTCGCGCCTGTAGAATCGTCGGTCGTTCGGCTTGAGAACGATCAAATTTTTATTGCAGGGAAGGGAAGTGTATTGAATGCAAAAGGTTTTGTTGAGTGAGAAGCGGCAAAGCAGCGACTTGTTGATCGGAGACGGCGTTCGCGAGTTCGCTGCTGAGAAAATAGTTGCGTTTAAGCGAAATGAGCATTTTGTAACTAACGCACGAGAGGATCATCTCAGAGAAGCGCAGCAATCAAATCAAATAACGCTTGATCATAACGATAATACAAAAGAGGAAAAACTGGGCACCGTGGGAGCAGCTGAAATTGATGTTGATGGAAATCTGGCCGCTGCTACATCGACAGGTGGTATTGTATATAAGTATTTTGGACGAGTGGGCGACCCGCCTATTGTTGGCGTCGGAATATTTGCTGAAAATAGACTTTGCGCTGTGTCAGCAACTGGGTATAGTGAGCAATTTCTTCGCACCACATTGGCAAACACATTGCTGAATGGATGCGGTACGGCACGATTGACGCCGAGCAGGCCGCAAAGACAGGGATCAATTTTTGGTTTTAAAAGTAAAAGGTGTTGGCGGAGTGATTGTTGTGTACGCTAAGTATGGTATTGGCTTTGCTCACAGCACACCACTTATTCTAGCGGGATCGATAAAAAATGGAGTGGAGCCGGCTCTGTTATTGAAAAAACAACCTGCGCAGGAATAGTGCAGTTAAGTTCCCCGGTATCCCAAAGTTGCTTATCTGGCCTGAAGCCGGTGGCGCACACTCCGAACATGAATGGATCGATCTTGCCGACCTTGAGCGATATTATTCTGTGTTGTGTGCGTTCGTTGAGGAAGTTGCTCGGACGTAATTCTGACCTTGTTTGAAACAGCAGTGGGTTCACCGCGCACCAGCTCTGTGCTAGGGTACTTACGTATTCACTGGTTTTGCAATTTGCTATGGAACAACTCAACACATTGATCACACAGATGTATGCGTCGGTCGGGCTGGACCCGGCGGCGGAGTTTTTAGGGAATTCGCTTTTTGACTATACGTTGTCGTTGATCGTTTTTTTGGTCGCGTACGGACTCTTTAAGTTTATCCAGCGGGTGGTGTTGGTACAGCTTGCTCGGATTGCCGAGAAGACCCCGACCACACTCGACAACACGCTGGTGAAAATGGGGCGCAGCTTCCGCCCGCCGTTCTATGCGTTTCTGGCATTTTGGTTTGCATTTCAGTTCCTCGATGTGCACGGCTTTATGGAAAGCGCGCTGACCGCGGTCATCATTATATGGGCAGTGTATCAGGTGGTCATCGTTGCGGGGATCTTTGTGGAAGATGTGCTCTTGGGAACGATTGCCAAGGACAAAGACCCGACGACCAAATCTGCGCTCTTGCTCTTGTCGCGACTGGCAAAGGGAGCGATCTGGGGGCTTGGTGTTATTATGCTCCTCTCCAACTTGGGGGTTGATGTCACGGGGCTTCTTGCCGGTATCGGTATCGGCGGTATCGCGATTGCGTTTGCCTTGCAAGGCATACTGTCGGATCTATTTAGCTCGTTCTCGATCTACTTTGATAAGCCGTTTGAGGTGGGCGATTTTATCATCGTGGGAGACAAGATGGGAGTGGTGGAGCGCATTGGTGTTAAATCGACCCGTTTGCGGGCTCTTTCCGGGGAAGAGCTGGTACTCTCGAATCATTTCTTGACCGGAGCGCAGATACAGAATTACAAACGCATGCAGGAGCGGCGCGTGGAGTTCCATGTTGGTGTGGTATACAGTACCTCAACTGAGAAGATGGAGCGTGCTATTGCTATTATCAAGCAGGCAATCGAAGAGGAAGAGCTCGCGCGACTTGATAGGGTACATTTCAAGGAGTTTGGAGATTCGGCACTTTTGCTGGAAGCGGTGTATTATGAAAAAACGGCTGATTTCAACGCATATATGGACACTCAGCAGGCGATCAATTTTTTCATTAAAAACGGGTTTGAAGCTGAGGGTATTGAAATGGCGTTTCCCACCCGCACACTAACATTTGATCAGTCGGCGCTTGAGGCGTTTCGGCGCAAGTCGTCATAGGACGCGCGGGAAGTTTTTTGTGTGCATGTCAAGCCGAGAGTGAGTGTTGGGAGACAGGAGAGGTGTAGATGGCGGTGGGCGGGCGAAGCCCGCCCACCGCCATCCCTCCCGCATCACATATACTAAATTCCATAAATGCCACATTTCCTACTGCATTGTCAAGCAAACAATATATTGCAACAAAGCCGTATTTTACGAGCTAGACCTTGACAGATAGTATTTTATTGTTGCTTTATTGGACACTCTATGTTTTTTTGCTATACTTGTGATGCTTGGTTTGGCGACCAGGCATTTTCATTCACAGATAGTCGATGTCTGTGAATACAGAGAGAAGCTCATTATGAGATCGTCGCCGAGGCTTATCTCGGAGACTAACCATAAAATAACTATGTCAACAGCAGTACTCGATGATGTACGTCTAGATGACGCGCCAGTTGATGGTACACCAGTTGAAGAAGACGAAGAAACAACTCCTGATACTGTAGAGGCAGAAGGTGGCGTAGAAGGAGAAGGTGAAGAAAAGCAGCTTGAAGCTGAAGCTGAAGCTGATGTTGATGAAGAGGATGGCAAGAAAGAAGAAGGAGAAGACGCATAATTGCTCAACTCTCTAACACAACCACCCGCTTCGGCGGGTTTTTGTGTTTCCTGCTCCGCTCTTTCCGAATATCTACTTTTTTGCTACAGTAAGTGCGCTTGCGTAAATTCGGTAGCTTTAAGAGGAATCCATTCTTTAGACGAGGAACAATCATATGTCGCGGGTATAGTTTAGTGGTAGAATGTCTGCCTTCCAAGCAGGTAAGAAGCTCCGGGGGAGCTTCGAACGGAGTTCGGTTCTCCAGAGAATCGGTAAAAACAAATACATACGCGGGATTAGTTTAGTGGTAGAATATCTGGCTTCCAACCAGAGGACAGGAGTTCGATTCTCCTATCCCGCACAAAATAAGGAGCACAAGCGAAGCTTTTGCGACTATATGTTGTGACGGGATGGGAGAATCGAACGGCGGAAGCCCGCGTGCCCAAGCACGAGAGAGGGCTGA
>PWVU01000010.1 GCA_003561715.1 Candidatus Kaiserbacteria bacterium
CGGGCGCGGCAAAGCCGCGCCCGCTCGTGTGTATCTTCTCACTCCACTTTCTATCTCATTTGCTCAGCATGCTGTTTTTGAATGAAGTTTGCAATATGTCTGCGTGCAAGCGAGGTCTTAACATAGTCCAGCCACTTTTGTGTAGGTTGACATGAAGGTTTAGTTTCGATCTCCACAATATCGCCGTTCTTGAGTTTGCTATCAAATGATGCCAGCTTGCCATTGACTTTTGCCGCGGAGAGGTGATCCCCGATGTCGGAGTGTATCGCATACGCAAAGTCGATCGGACTGGAGTCGATAGGGAGATCGATCACGTCGCCTTTGGGCGTAAAGACGAAAACACGGAAATTGAAAAAGTCTGAGCGTAATCCCTCAAGAAATTGATCGGTTTCCGAGCTTGCATCGTTATGCGATTGTCCGATATCTTTGATCCACGAAGGCGTAATGAGGGAGAAATCAACGCTCGCTGTTTCCTCAAGCGCGGTCGGTTTGCGAGAAAAAAGAGAAGGAATAAGATACTCATACCATACCCGATTGGAACGCACATGCTCGGTGCTCTTCTTGCTCCCGATAGACTTGTAGGCAAAGTGTGACGCGATACCGAATTGCGCTTCACGATGCATCTCCTCGGTGCGGATCTGTATTTCCACCAGTCCCACCTCCTCGGTGATAACGGTCGTGTGCAAACTGCGGTAGCCGTTGGGTTTGGGAAAAGCAATAAAATCTTTGATCTTACCCGGTCGCGGGCGGTAGAGACCGTGCACAACGCCCAATGCATGGTAGCAATCCGCAACACTCGGCACAATAATACGGATTGCAAGAATGTCGTGAATACGATCGAGGTCGTTCTCCTTACGCTCCAATTTTTTACACAATGAGTACGCGCCTTTAATACGGAACGTGGTGCGGTAGTTGGTAACCCCGTTCTTTTTCAGGTCGTCATTGACCGCAGACATCAGTGTAGTTAGTTTGGTTTCTTGATCGAATCCTCGCTCTTTGATGATCGCTTGC
This sequence comes from Candidatus Kaiserbacteria bacterium, assembly GCA_003561715.1. GTDB lineage: Bacteria > Patescibacteriota > Minisyncoccia > Phycocordibacterales > UBA12088 > CSSED11-315. Next base: position 1,012 of record PWVU01000010.1, read on the forward strand.
ATCTCTTCGTACGTCCTCGGATCGACCCACTTGAACGAGAGATCTTCAAGCTCGCGCTTAAGACGACCCATGTTAAGTCGATCGACGATCGGTGCATATATCTCAAGTGTTTCTTTTGCTATACGCACGCGCTTGTCAGGACGCACATGCTCAAGGGTGCGCATGTTGTGGAGGCGATCCATCAGCTTGATCATCAGTACGCGAATATCTTGCGAGGTTGCCACGAAAAGGCGACGGAGGGATTCTGCGTGGCGTTCCGCTCCTTGATACTTAAGCTTACCCAGTTTTGAGACTCCTTCGACTAGAAAAAGAATTTCGGCGCCGAATTCTTTCTCCAGCTCTTTCGGGGTGACCTTGGCATCTTCGATACAGTCGTGCAGAAAGCCGGCGGCAACGGTATTCGGTCCCATGCCAAGCTCAGCAAGCTCCCGCGCGGTCTCGAAGAGATGGATGTAGTAGGGCTCACCCGAGTTGCGCTCGTGCCCCTCGTGCTTTTCTTGGGCAAAGGCGCTTGCGCGCAACACCAGCGCCTTTTCGTCTTCCGAAAGCCGCTCTTCCATAAGCGCAATGATATCCTTGACATCAGGCATATTGTCTATTGTAGGGTGTTTAAAAAAACAGTCAAATTATGAAAAAACATTGCATCTTGTGCAGTGCGTCAAGAACGACGACCGGCGCGCTTGCGCGCCGGCCGTCCGCTATGTAATGCAAAAAATATCACATCTATTCCGACACTTTCTTCCGCGCGAAGCCACGCTTCTTTTTTTCTTCCGCAAATATTTCCAATGCACGGGGAAGTTCAATGGTATACACGTCGTCGGTCTTCAGTGATCGAAAATCACTTTCGTGCACAATGAAGGGTCCAAAGCGGCCTATTGCAGCGGTGATCGGCTCACCGGTATCGGGATGGTTTCCCAGTACGCGGGGTAAGCTCAAATACTTCAGTGCGTCCTCGAGGGTCACTTCGTCGGGGTTTTTGTCTTTGGGAATACTCGCGCGTTGCGGTTTTTCTTTCTTGGCACCTTTCTTTTTCTTCTCCGTAGGATCTTTGGTGGGATTTTCGCCGACTTGCACATAGGGGCCAAAGCGTCCATTCATAACAAAGATGGGTAACCCGCTCTCGGGATGGGTGCCGATAGGCGCATCCGGCTCCAATACATCGCCCTCGATCGTGCGCGCACCATCACACTCGGGAAAGCGCTCACAACTCATAAACTTGCCGCCGCGCCCCAGCTTGATGATCATACCGGCACCACATTTGGGGCATTTGAACTCCGGCGGGGCGTCGCCCATGTTGGTGAGTTTGTCGATCTTCTCTTTCGCCTTCACGTCTTTTGCGAAATCCGTATAAAAATCGGTTAAGGTCTTCACATACTCACGCGAGCCGTGCGCGATCTCATCAAGTTCATTTTCCATCTCAGCGGTAAAGGAGTCGTTGATGTATTCCATGAAGTTCTGCTCAAGGAAGCTTGAGACGACATCGCCCGTGTCGGTGGGAAAGAGTGTGCGTCCTTCTTTTGTCACATACTCGCGATCGATCAGCGTTTTCATAATGGACGCATAGGTCGAAGGGCGCCCGATGCCGCGCTTCTCAAGCTCTTTGACCAGTCCCGCCTCGGTGTAGCGATTGGGTGGTTGGGTTTGCTTTGCTTCGGCATCAATACCGACAAGTGCAAGTGCTTCGCCCACTGTGACCTTGGGTAATTCCACATCCTCTCCCCGCGCGGCCGGGTCCGCCAACAGCCAGCCGGGGAAGATCACGCGTGAGCCGTTCATCGTAAACTCCGGCACGTCTTTGCCTTCAACGCTTACCACCAGCTTCGTCTTCATGAGACGTGCATCGACCATCTGCGAGGCAACGGTGCGTGCCCAAATGAGCTTGTAGAGACGCTTTTGTTCTTCGGTGGTACCTGCGTTGAGTTTAGTTGCATCACTCGGGCGAATCGCTTCGTGTGCTTCCTGTGCGTTCTTGGATTTGGTCGCGTAGGTGCGTGTCTGAGACAGATTCTCACCGAATTGCTTCTGTACGACACCTGCGATCGTTGCAACCGCGCTTGTCGCAAGATTGGTCGAGTCGGTGCGCATATACGTGATATGACCTGCCTCATACAGCTTTTGTGCAATGCGCATAGTGTTGGCGGGAGAATAGCCAAGACGAGTCGATGCGGCTTGTTGGAGCGTAGAGGTAGTAAAGGGTGGGCGGGGTTGGCGTTTTTGCTCGCTTTCTTTTATGTCGGCAACACGCCACGTGGCGTCTTTCGCCTCGCGCAGAATGCGGTCGGTCTCCTCTTGCGTCCTTGGCTCAACACTGCAGGCAAGATCGAATGCGTCACCTGCTTGGTTTTTGACATGCGCCGTGATAACCCAAAAATCCTCCGGAATGAATGCGCGTATCTCGCGCTCGCGCTCCATGATGATGCGCAGGGCGGGCGATTGCACTCGGCCGGCGGAGAGTCCGTAGCGCACCTTTTTCCAGATCAGCCCCGAAAGGTCGTAGCCCACCAAGCGGTCGAGCACACGCCGCGCCTCTTGCGCGCGACGCAAGTTGTCGTCGATGGTTCGCGGGTGCTTCAGCGCCTCGGTCACCGCATCTTTGGTGATCTCGTGAAATACGACACGCTTGGTCTTTGTCTTGGGTAACGCAAGTGCCTCAAACAAGTGCCATGCAATCGCCTCGCCCTCACGATCAGGGTCGGTTGCGAGCAATATCTCATCGGCTTTTTTGGCAAGGGGGGCCAGCTCGGCGATAACCTTCTCTTTGCCGCGTGAGATCTCGTAATGGGGGACAAAGCCCGCTTCGATATCGATAGCTTTTTTGTTGCTCTTGGGAAGATCGCGTATATGCCCCACGGACGCTTTCACGATATAGTCTTTACCAACATATTTACCGATGGTCTTGGCTTTTGCCGGGGATTCGACGATAAGAAGTTTGCTCATGTGGTCTATTGGATACTAGAGATGGGCGCGCATGTCAAATCGCCGATTACGCAACACGCAAAAATACCCCTTTTGCAATCGGTGTATATGCCGGAAGTGTAATGGTCTTGTGTGAATGATTGACGACTTCTAGTTTTAGCGTGTTGTCACTGCCGGGTTCGCAGAATATCGAGCTATTCAGCGCATCGATACCACTTTGCGCGATTGAGCCACGCGTACTCAGTAAGCAAGAAATATAGGCGGAAAGCGTTACATGCTCCCGTGTTTCTACAACCCGGAATTCGTTTGGATCTAGTGTGATCTCTTCGGCAATGGTGAACGAGTAGCTTGCTTCTTTTAGATTCTCTTCATTGAAAGGTGAAATCGCCATATCGCCCCCTTCAATCGCTTCGAGAATTGATTTCTTTGAAAGTATCATATCGATCTACGAATTAGCCCATTGCGCTCAACGACATACCCTTGAAGTTCAAGTTCCATCAGCATACCAGAAACGGTTGCAGGAGGCATGTCGAGTACTTCAATAAGGGTGTTTTTTGAGCGAGGTTCGGTGAGGAGATCAAGTAGTTTTCGATGGTCGGACGGAAGCGCTGAGAGGTCGGCGGCGCGGCTTTGCCGCGCCGCCTCGATCCCGACCGCCGCGAGGATATCCTCCGCACACGTCACCGGCGTCGCCCCCAGTTTCATGAAAAGATGCGGGCCCTCCGAGTTCTTGCTGAAGATCGATCCGGGAACGACCAACAGCTCGCGATTGTAATCGGCTACCATGCGCGCGGTGATGAGGGTGCCCGACTTCGTACTCGCTTCTATAATGAGCGTTGCGTGCGCAATACCAGCCATAAGACGATTGCGCTGGGGAAAACTCCAGCGAGTCGCTTTGAACTCAGGCTCGTATTCAGAGAGCAGTGCGCCCCCTTGCGTGACGATCTCGCGGGCAAGCCTTCGATGTGTTGCCGGGTAGAGCACGCGCTCACCAAGTCCCGAGCCGGGAATGGCAACGGTATGTAATCCCACCTTGAGTGCCGCGCGATGTGCGATCCCATCGATTCCAAGCGCAAGGCCCGAGACGATCGAGACCGGATATCCGGCAAGTCCGGCAATAAAGTGCTCGCATGCATCTCGTCCATAGCCAGTATACATCCGTGAGCCGACGACTGTAAGCAACTTGTGCTCTTTCGGAGGCATCTCTCCGGTAAGCCACAACTTCTTTGGCGGATCAGGTATCTCACTCAACCCCTCAGGCCACTGTGCCCGAGTAAGTTCTCGAATAACGATCGGATCGCCCCCCATACCATGAGTGTAGCGCAGAACGGTCATCGGTACAGTAGGGTGCTGTGCACGAGAGGTCTACGCGACACACTCAATTTCCCTACGGTACTACACTGGCGTATACTGAGTATATTCGTTTACATAATTGTTCACTATGTCTTCTCAAAAAAACACATATGGCAAAAAAGCGCTTGCTTTGCATAAAAAGCTCAAAGGTAAGATCGCAATAACGAGCAAAGGAGCGCTGGCAACAATCGACGATTGGAGCACACTCTACACGCCCGGCGTAGGAGCGGTCGCGTCACATTTGGCGCAACATCCCGAGGATGCGGGACGGTACACAGCCAAGCGCAATACCGTTGCGGTTGTAAGCGATGGCTCTGCGGTTCTGGGTTTGGGCAATCTCGGCCCCGTACCTGCACTGCCGGTCATGGAAGGGAAGTGCGTCATCTTCAAAGAAATGGCGAATATTGATGCGTGGCCGATCGTGCTTGATACACAAGACCCCGATGAAATTGTTGCCGCGGTAAAAGCGATCGCGCCCGGATTTGGCGGAATCAACCTCGAGGATATTGCCGCGCCGCACTGCTTTGCTGTCGAGGAGCGTTTGCGCAATGAGTTGTCGATACCGGTCATGCACGATGATCAGCACGGTAGTGCGATCGTGGTGACGGCGGGAGTACTGAATGCGGCGAAGGTGGTTAAGAAGAACTTTGCGTCGTTGTCGGTGGTGATTGTGGGGGCCGGTGCGGCGGGACGAGCGACGGCGCTGTTGTTACGTCTGGCGGGCATCTCGCAGATCATTGTGGTTGACAGTAAGGGTGCTCTGTATGATGGGCGTCCGGGGACCGAAGGATACAAGTGCGACCTTGCGCGCGTGACCAATCCGCGAAAGATGCGTGGCGCTCTTTCGGAAGTCGTGTCAGGCGCAGATGTGCTGATCGGTGTATCGGGACCGGGTACTATCTTGCCCGAGCATGTTGCGAGCATGGCACCACGCGCAATTGTATTTGCGCTTGCCAATCCTGTCCCCGAGATCTTCCCCGAGGATGCGCGGCGTGCGGGCGCTCTGGTGGTTGCAACAGGGCGCTCAGATTTTCCCAATCAGGTAAATAACGCACTCGCATTCCCGGGAATCTTTCGCGGCGCACTCGATCGCGGGGTACGCACCATAACCGACGATATGAAGCTTGCCGCGGCGTATGCGATGGCGAAATTGGTGCGAACGCCCAAACCTGATACAATCATACCGTCGGTACTGACACCCGGCTTGGTGCGAGCGGTTGCAAGAGCGGTGCGGTAAAAAGTAATTTCATTTATTAAAGTGTGTACGACACGTATTTGTGCTTCACCTACATCGTTGATTTACTATGAAAAGAAATGAAAGAGAAGTCGGTGGTCTTAATGAGATCGACCAAATATCCGATACGCATAAACCGAATTTAGAGCGTGATATAGTCTCTTTTGATTCCTGGCTCAAGCGACTCGTTGATCTCACTACAAACATTAAGAAATTAATGAATCAAGAGTTTGAGGGCATTGTGAGTGGCGACCGTGAAATTGGTCTGAAACAGCCGCACAGAATTGAAACATTTGCCGCCAATATATCCGCTCTTTCAGCACACTTTGAGCTATTTTTTGAATATGATTGGTTTATTGCTGCTAAGTCGCGATGCGCTACTTCAATAGATGGTGTGGCAGAGACTTTAGACAGAATTAGCAAACAAGTAACTAATGTCATGCATGACGATTCGTTTGACAGAGACGATCCGCGGTTTGATGAGCAGATAACGGAATGGATAGATGAAATTCAGAGCGCGGTAGCCAAGCTCCAGAATGAATATTATGAGATTGATTGAGTAGTTGTAGCAGAGAAACAACAACACAAAGAGGCTCTTCACCGGAGGTCGCGCCCTTTCATGATGTTGATTAGCCAAACAGGTGTACCGTGGTCTATGCCATACCAATCGTTACTGCCTAATGCGTCAATAAGTTCTCTGATCGTATATTTTTTTTGTCGATCAGGGTCAACGACGAAATGCTTTCCACTAAACCCTTTTTGTGCATCGAGTATTATGAGTTTATCTCTGAAATCAGAAATCGAACTGCTCTCCATAACAAGGTCGGCAATAACTAACCGCAACTCATGTGCTTCGGGTGGTTCGTATGCGGGTTCTGAATGTTGTTCCTCAAAAGTCATGGTCTAAGTATGACATATACTATAACCCTATATCAACACCCCATACAACACATCGTCTGGGGTGAAGTGACGGTAGCGGATGCCGAGGGCATCCATGCGAGCAAGTAGTGCCGGAAAGTCCTCCTTGCGGCTGAGTTCAATGCCGACCAGCGCAGGGCCTTTTTCTTTGTTGGTCTTCTTGATATATTCAAAACGGGTGATGTCATCACCGGGACCGAGTGCTTCTGTTACAAATGTTCTCAGCTCGCCCGGTTTCTGGAAGAATTCGATGATAAAGTAGTGCTTCAGTCCTTGGAACACCAAGCTTCGCTCAATGACCTCGGGATAGCGCGAGATATCGTTATTGCCGCCTGAAACGACCGCAACGACTTTTTTGCCGCGCAAGGTGCTTGCGAGCTGGGGGAATGCCGCAACCGCAAGCGCCCCTGCCGGCTCGGCAATGATGCCTTCCTTTTGATACAGCTCGATCATATCGGTGCATACGGCGCCTTCGGGTACGGAGATGATATGGTTGACGACTTGCTTGGCAATCGCAAATGTCTTGCTTCCGACTTTTTTTACCGCCGCGCCATCGACAAACGGGTCGATATCTTTGAGGGTGACCACGCGTCCCGCTTCAAGGGAGCGAAGCATACCGAGCGCCCCCGCCGGTTCCGCACCTACGACCATGACCTCCGGGGCGTGCACCGCAAAGTACGCACCGCACCCCGCGATCAATCCACCACCCCCGATCGGATGAACGACCATGTCGACATCGGGCAAGTCCGCGAGAATTTCGCGTGCAACCGTGCCTTGTCCGGCTATGGTGCGGGGATCATCAAATGGCGGTGCGTATACGGCGCCGTTTGTCTCGACGAAGGCGAGTGCCGCGGCATTGCTCTCATCAAATGTTTTGCCAATAAGCTGGATATCAACCCATGTATCTCCGAAAAAACGCACCTTGTCCACTTTTTGGCGGGGCGTTGTTTCGGGCATAAAGATGGTGCCTCGTATGCCTAGTGTTTTACAACTGTATGCTACGCCTTGGGCATGATTGCCGGCGCTTGCGCACACTACGCCGCGCGCGCGTTCTTCCGGTGTGAGGCTGTGTATGAGAGTATATGCACCTCGTATCTTGTACGAGCGCACGGGCTGGAGGTCTTCTCGTTTGAGATAGATATCCGCGCGGTAAAGGCGCGAGAGTCGCTCGCTATACTCAAGCGGTGTATGGAGTGCAACACCGGCAAGCATCTCATGGGCGCGCTCGGTTGCGCGGACAGACGTAGTAAGTAGGGAGCGAGGCATGGCAATGATATATCAACACACATTACCGCAATTGTGCGACACACGCCACCTCGATATGCGCACCCAATGGAAGCGCCGCAACGGCGACCGTCTTGCGCGCGGGTAGTATGGTCGCATCCGCACGCCATGCTGTATACAGCTCATTCACGATACTAAATTCATCAATGTCGATAAGAAAGATCTCGGTCTGCACGATATCGTAGGACGCACCAAGTGCCTTGAGAATAGCGGAGATATGCGCAAACACGCGCGTTGCTTCGGCATGAATGCCGCCATCAACCAAGGTGCCGTTTGCGGGATCGATGCCAATCTGCCCCGATACAAAACACAGATCTCCCGCCACCACGGCTTGCGCATACGGTCCCGCCGGCTTGGGTGCTTCATTTGTTTCTATGGTACGTATAGTAGCCATGACCTATGAGTACCATACTGCGGTAGGTTTGCACAAGGGGATAGGGGAGGATTTTAATGACGCTCTTTTTCGAGACTTCACCCGTGCAATGTTTCTTATTGTCAGCATCTCTGTTGTTGTAATGTGCGCAGGTGTGATCTATCGCACTATTTCTTTTGAAGCTTCTGTAAGAAGTAGACCATGGGACAAAAGCCAGACAAGCCCGAGAACAGCAGACCACCTGCCACCACTAATGGCAGCCAATTGAACCCGGGATGTGCCACGTGCCCCAACACATAGCCGGCAACGATAATGCTCGCAGCGATTACAAACGCCTGCCGAACAGTGGGGAGATTCTTAAGGGTAACTGGTTCTGTAAGTCCTTTGGTTTTTAGTGTATACATATTCTATGTGTATTGATTAGGCTTCTTGGTTCGCCACAAAGCGAGCCAGCAGCGTTGGATAAATTATCAAGGTCAGGATGGTCGATAGCGACA
>PWVU01000113.1 GCA_003561715.1 Candidatus Kaiserbacteria bacterium
ACGTCCCCGCCGGGGCGTTTCTTTTTTACAAAATAACGAATAAAATGAGTATATTCTTGTTACCCTGCTAAATCGACGAGAGTATGAGAAAATTCTACTACACATATGTTCTGCACTCGGACCGAGATCAGCAACTTTACGTAGGATTTACCCGGAATCTCGTCGAACGATTTGAGCAACACAAGAAAGGACAGGTGCCATCCACCAAGCATCGCAGACCGCTGGAACTGGTGTATTATGAGGCTTGTCTAGATGCCGCAGACACACAGCATCGTGAGCGCTATCTCAAGACATGGCACGGAAAGCGGTATATTCGATCGAGGCTCAAATCATTTTTAGCAGGGTGCAACAAAACCTAATTCGCTTTACTCATAACGTTTTCTATCATGTTCGATCTTAAAGTCATCAATTCGGTTCTCGACCAGCTCGAGGAAGAACGCGGCATCCCGCGCGCAAAAGTTATCGAGGCGATCGAGACGTCGCTCGCAACCGCCTACAAAAAAGAGTACGGCAAGCGCGGTCAAATTGTGCGCGCAACGTTTGATATAAATACCGGCTCGGTTGAATTCAATCAGGTGAAGATCGTCGTCGATAAGGACTCGGTCAAGATGCCCGAGGATGAGCCTGCACCGGATGCCGAAGGGGCGGAATCCGAAGGAGAAGAAAAAGAACCCGACACTCGCGTGCGCTTCAATGCCGAGCAACATATGCTGCTTGATGATGCGCGTCTGATGAAGAAAGATGTTGCGATCGATGACGAGATGGTGTTCCCGCTTGAATCCAAGGGCGATTTTGGTCGTATTGCGGCACAAACCGCCAAGCAAGTCATCATCCAAAAAATTCGCGAAGCGGAGAAAACTTCCGTCTTGGGTGAATACGAAACGCGCGAAGGTGAGGTCATTGCAGGCACCGTCCAGCGTATCGAGCGGGGCAATGTCTTTCTCGATCTGGGACGCGCAACCGCAATTCTCCCGTACGATGAGCAGATCCACGGCGAGCGCTTCCGCCAGGGTGAGCGAATTCGTGCGTACCTGTATTCGGTCGAAGAAGGTGCGCGCGGCGTATTCTTGCGCGTCTCTCGCTCTCATCCGAAATTCCTCCAAAAACTGTTTGAGTATGAGACACCGGAGCTTGCTGCGGGAACGGTTGTGGTCAAGGGTATCGCCCGCGAGCCGGGCAGTCGCTCGAAGATCGCCGTGCATGCTGTTGATGAGCATATCGATCCGGTCGGTGCGCTTGTTGGTCAACGCGGTGTACGCGTTTCGACTGTCATGAGTGAGCTGGGCGGGGAGAAGATCGACGTGATCGAGTGGTCGGAGGATCCGATACAATTCATCGAGGATGCGCTCTCGCCTGCCAAAGTACTTTCGGTCGAGCTCGATGAGGAAGAGCATATCGCACGTGTAGAGGTGTCCGAAGACCAGCAATCGCTTGCGATCGGCAAGGGCGGACAAAATGTGCGCCTTGCGGCAAAATTGACCGGCTGGAAGATCGATATTCACTCGGCACAGACCGGCGAAGAGCTGGTGGTCGATGGCGAGGTTGTGGCAGACGATCCGCACGATGATGTTGCCCAAGAAGCGGAAGCCGAAGCGGCGCAGACCGATGAACTTGCGGATGAAGCACCTGAGTCGACCGACACCGATACGGAGACCGACACCGAACTTGACGATGCGCTTGCGGAAACGAGCGAATCCACTCCTGAGGCTGAAGCCGCAAGCGAAGCGGAAACTCCTTCCGAAGAAGCTGATAAAGAAAAGAAAGCGTAAGCTTTCCCTAACCACCTAATTCCTAACACCCTAACTTCCTACTCCATGAACTTACTCCACGATATTGAATCAGGCACCGCTGATCTGATGAACGTCATTATTGAAATCCCGCGAGGCTCAAAGAACAAATACGAGATCGACAAACTGACCGGCTTGATCGCCCTTGATCGCGCAATGCATACGGCGCAGGATTATCCCTTTGACTACGGTTTTGTACCCCGCACGTATTGGGATGATGGCGATGCGCTCGACGTGCTCGTATTGACCACGTACTCGCTTTCACCGGGAGTGTTGGTGCGTGTGCGCCCTGTTGCGGTAATGGACATGATCGACGATGGCGAGAGCGACAACAAGATCATCGCCGTGCCCGCCAAGGATCCGCGCTGGGATGACGTACAAGACCTCGCCGACGTTAACAAGCACACCCTGAAAGAAATTGAGCACTTCTTCGCAACCTACAAAAAGATCCAGAACAAAGAGGTTGAGGTGCAAGGATTTCGCGGCGCCGAAGAGGCGAAAAAGGATTTTGAAAAGAGTGTGAAGTTGTACGAAGCGGAATTTGGCAAGAAATAGTATATAGCGCGACGTATATCTCGCGCGACATACAGAGTACACCGGAGCGCGCGGCGAAGCCGCGCGCTCCGGTGTGTACCGGTCCAACCTCTCGTTTATCAACAATACACCCGTGCGCGAGAGCACTGCGTTGCTATACTGAACCTACGCGCCATGTTGCACAACCCATACAGCACCTGTATATAGTAAGACAGTGCAGGGGAGGCAGTGGCACATTATTCAATACTAATGTTCTAGCAATGAGCACTACCACCATCAAAACCTCACCCTACCGCGCACTTCTCTCGGCAGTCGCACTAACGGGGTTTCTTATCGCCGCCGCTTCAGCGCACGCACAGTACGATCTACTGCCGCCGCCACCTCCGCCACCTCCGCCACCGATGACCGGTTCACCCGGGACACCATCTCCGGCGCCAGCGCCAACACCTGCGCAACAGCCGATGCTTGATCTCCCGCCGCCACCTCCGCCACCGCCCCCGCCGATGACCACGCAACCCGCACCGGCACCTTCGCCCGCACCCGCGCCAAGACCCGCGCCAACTCCACGTCCGGCGCCCACACCGGTCGAGCGCCCGCTTACGGAAACGGTTCGCCCAACAACGACCGAAGAAGCACCCGGAACAGTGCGTCAGCCATCAGAAGCTCGCCTGGAGCGCATGCGTGAGGCGCGCGCTGCCGAAGTTGCACCTCTTGCAACATTGCAAGAAGAACAACGTACTCGCCGTGCGGCATTGGCAGCAGCTCAACAAGAAGCACGCGAGCGACGTGCTCAAGCTATGGAGGAGCATCAATCTGCACTCCGAGAACAAGCACAAGCACGTATTGAGCGAGCGTTCGGTCGCTTTATCGAACGGGCTAATGCAGCTATTGCACGCCTCTCCACGCTTACCGACCGACTTGAGTCACGTGTGCGCATCGTGGAAGAATCGACCGGCGAACGTCTTGTAGTTGCACGCGAGTCGATTGACGAGGCGCGGCGGTTGCTTTTCCAAGCAGGAGAAGACGTTGAAGTAGCGCGCATGGTACTACGTGATGTGCTTGCCTCAGACCAACCGCGTGAACGCTTTCACGAAGTGCGTGACGCACTTGCCATAGCACGTGAAAGCTTGCGAGAGACACATCTGGTCCTGCGCGGTGCGGTCGCTTCGGTTCAAGCCGCGCTTTCTGATGAGTAATTCGTACCACACATTTCGTACACACCTAAGTATCTAATTATCAGCACTTAACTATTACCTTATGCAACAAGAAGAACAGGCGCCAACGCCCGAGGAAGTTGAGCAACATGACTTGCAAGACGCGCCGCGCAACAACGAGCATCCCTCTGAAGCACCGGAAGAGCACCACCACGGTGCGGGAGGCATCATCGGCATCATTATTCTTGTCTTACTGATCGCGTTGGGCGGATTGTATTTCTGGAGCATGAGCGACGAAGCGCCCGTTATCGAGGAGCCGGTACAACCCGCACAGCCCGCACCCGATCCCGTGGTAGAAGAGTTGATGCAGATGGAGCGATCGGATGAGCTGGACGCGATCGAGCGTGACCTCTTCCGCACCGATCTTGATGCAATTGACGCCGACCTCGATCAACTTGAGATGGAGCTTGAAGCGGCTCTTGAGGCGAGCATGTAAGCGTACGTCTCTCTGCGCACGTTATCCATTTTTTGAATTTCACATCCCCCACAGCCGAATCGGCTGTGGGGGATGTGTCAGCCATGGATACGTTGCAAATGAAGTCATTTATCGCTACACTGGCGAAACTATGTCAGATACACCACATCATACTCAGGACGCCCTTGTCACTGAGGTACGCGTTACCAAAAAAGAACGCTCCGAAGTGGAGCTTACCGGTGAGATACCCGTTGCAATTCTCGATACCTATAAAGAGCAAGCACTTGCACGCCTTGCCAAAGACGCCGATGTCCCCGGATTTCGCAAAGGGCACGTGCCCCCTCACGTAGTTGAGCAACGTATTGATCCGGTCAGTCTTCTCCGTGAGATCGCCGAGGACGTCCTCTCCAATGCTTATCCCGCCCTTGTTACCGAACATGCCCTGCAAGTCATCGGGCGTCCCGGGGTAAGTCTTACCCAAGTGGTACCGGGTAATCCGGTGCGATTCAAGATCGTCACCGCGGTAATGCCGGACATTTCTCTTCCCGACTACCAGAAAATCGCCGCCGCGCATCGTAAGGAACCTCTTGATCCCAACGAGTTCGTCGTGAAAGATGAAGAAGTGGAACACGTCATACGAAATATTCGCCAAAGAGAAGCACACGCCGCCAAACATGAAGCGCATGCCGGCGAGCAAGAGCCTTCACAAACCGACATCCCCGAGAGTGAGTGGCCGGAATTCACCGATGCCATGGCGCAAAAGCTGGGCGACTTTAAGAATGTTGATGATTTCAAAAACAAGATCCGCGCCAACATAGCAAAGGACAAGGAACAACAAGCACGAGACAAAAAACGAGGTGCGCTGATCGAAAAACTGATTGCGGGCGCCACCATAGACGTGCCGGAGATCTTCATCCAAAGCGAACTGGAAAACATGGCAGGCGAATTCAAGGTGCAACTTGCGCGCATGGGGCTTACCTGGGAGGGATATCTCCAACACAGCGGGAAATCGGAAGAGGCGATACGTGACGAATGGCGCACCGATGCGGAAAAGCGTGCGAAGCTGCAACTCATTCTCAACAAGATCGCCGAGGAAGAGTCCATTGCGCCGGACGCCGCAAAGATCGATACGGAAGTGAGGCACTTGATGGAACACTACCCCGAAGCGGATGAAGCGCGCGCACGTGCGTATGTTGAGAGTGTCGAAGCAAACCGTTTGGTCTTTGCACTCCTGGAAGACGAAGTCGCTGATACACCTAAAGAAGAGTAACGCACCGAAACATTCATCGGGACATACCCACCGTAGCGCTTGTGTGCGCACCGAAGTCTCGGCTATACTGAACCCGCATGAGCGATCAGCAGACCAAACACTACTGGGGCATTTTCATTATTCTATGCATCATCACAGGCGCGATCGGTATTGGCGTGGTGATCGATCATATCAACCCCACCCCTACGTCAGCACCCGCCATCATTACCACACCGACAGAGGATACCGAGGAATTCCCTGCGTACACACTTGACGATGTTGCGAATCACGCCACCGCCGCAAGCTGTTGGCTGGCGGCGTTTGGCAACGTGTATGATGTCACGCCGGCAGTTGCCGCGGCTGATCATCCCGGCGGGCAGAACACTCTGCTTTCGGGTTGTGGAAAAGAAGTGACCGCGCTTTTTGATCGTATTCACTCAAATAGCGCAAAGGCCGATCTTGAAGAATACAAGATCGGCACACTTGCTGACACGAATTAGTTTTCTCAATATACTACTCTTCGCCATCAACAACCTCTGCCGCGCGATAACCAATCGGCACCAGGTACAGTACCTCGTCATACTGAGTCGTACCCAAAAATGCACGTGCCTCAGCAGGATCAAGTCCGCCCATGGTGAGCGTTGCAAGCCCGAGCGCTTCGGCTTGCAGGTAGAGGTTTTGGCCAACATGCCCTGCTTCCAGATACGTGACGCGCCTGGCGCCTTCCGTACCATACCGTTCCACCGGCTTCAAAACGTTCCCGTTCACAAAAAGAGTTACCGGTGCATTCTGGGGATGGGGTTGTGGGGTGATCGCATTCCACGCATCACCCACCTCACCTTCTATTAAGAGACCGAGCTCGTGCGTCTCCGGCAGGTATTCATACACGCCGGGCGCTACCTCTTCTGCACTCGCAACCGCAACAAAAAGGGTAGTTGGGTAAATGTCTCGTGCTGATGGCGCGGTGCGACCGCCACGTTCGCTGGTTATTCCTTGTGCCGCCCATAACATCTGCGAGAGATGTGGGAGCGAAAGCGACTCCTCGGCAAACTCGCGTCGGCTGCGCCGCTCGGCAAGCGCTTGTGTAACACTCATGCCGCCCAGACGATCGGGCTCGGGCAATGCAATGCGCTCAAGATAGGTGCGCTCTTGCTCCGCATATGTCGACACTTCCTCTTGCTCCGGCATCACGTCGGATACCATCTGTTCTTGCGCAGGCGCAGGAATGAGGGCAAACCCCAACAGTCCACCCAGTACGAACAAAAGCACGCCAATACCCACAAGAAGACTATTCGACTGCGTTTGTGGTTCCATAGGATGTATATAATTACTGTCTATTGATAAAGAACGAAGGAGTTGTGCACGATATGCTCTTCCAATGTATCCATCATACGACTTGCCACTTTTTCTAACAACAGGCATCTCTCCACACATGGCAACATCCTCGCACACCCGATCGCGTTTTGTCTGTTTTATGCTATAGTTTGCCTGTCGAATCTAGCAACGAAATACTAGAAACTAATAACAAACCTATGTTAATCCCAACCGTTATAGAAAAAACTTCAATAGGCGAGCGCGCGTACGATATTTATTCTCGCCTCCTCAAGGACCGCATCATCTTTATGGGCGGACAGATCAACGATCACACTGCAAACTTGGTCATCGCTCAGCTCCTCTTTCTGCAGTCGGAAGACGCCGATAAGGATATTTATCTGTACATCAACTCGCCCGGCGGCTCAGCGACCTCAACACTCGCCATGATCGACACCATGAACCATATCAAGCCGGATGTGGCAACGGTGTGTGTCGGCTTTGCCGCCTCCGGCGGGGCATGGTTGCTCTCATCAGGCGCCAAAGGCAAGCGCTATGCGCTTCCCAATGCCGAAGTGATGATCCATCAACCACTGGGCGGAGCGCAAGGTCAGGCGAGCGATATCGAGATCACCGCCAAGAATATTCTCGCTTTGCGTGCGCGGCTCAACAAGATCTTGGCGGACAACACCGGTCAAAAACTCGATAAGATCGAAAAAGATGTGGAGCGAGATTTCTATCTGTACGCCGAAGATGCGAAGAAATACGGTATTATCGACCACATTCTTAAAGAGGGCGGTATAAAGCAGGCAAAACAATAGGGGCCAATTGGGTTGCCGCTGTTACAAAGGGCGCCGGCGTAGCCGGCGACCTTTTTTGCCCCCCACACAAAAATCTGCTACAGTGTCTCCATACCTATATTTATTCATTTGTTTGTAACCTGGATCACTCGTTTGGCTGCACAGGATGCTTCACCCGATCGCTATGCTTGCTCGAAATCGCTCAGAAGATAACGCATATACTGAAACAACCTCGGCAAAATAACGGGCGGTTCACACCCGTCTATGTCATTACCTATCATATTGGTGCTTATTGCGCTTACCGGCGTTGTCGGACTCGGTGCCGGCTATTACCTGCGCTACATTGTTGCAGTCGGACAAAAAGGCTCGATCGAGTTGGAAATAAAGCAGATATTGCTTGACGCAAAAGAAAAGGCAAAAAAGATCACCGAAGAGGCAGAAGGGCAAGCAGAAGAAACTCTAAAGGAACTGCGCAAAGAGCTTGCCGATCAGAAAGAATTGCTGAAAAAGACCGAGGATCGTCTTATCACGAAAGAATCTCATCTCGATAAACGCCAGGCAGATATAGACACCGAGGTGACCAAGATCAAAGCGCGTATCGAAGAGGTGGAGGCAATAAAAAAAGAGACGGAAGAGCTACACAATCAAGAACTCGCAAAACTTGAAGCGATCGCCCAGCTTTCCGCCGAAGACGCAAAAGAGCGTCTTATTGTCGAAGTGGAGCGGCAATATGAGGACGATATTTTGACGCGTATAAAAAAACTGGAACTCACCGGCAAAGAGCGACTTGAAAAACGCGCACAAGATATCCTTACCACCGCCATTCACCGCTATGGCAATGCGGTCACCTCAGATGTGTTCACGACCGCCGTATCGATCCCCAACGACGACATCAAAGGCAAGATCATCGGCAAGGAAGGGCGTAATATCAAAGCGTTCGAGCGTGCAAGCGGCGTCGAGGTCATTATCGACGACACACCGGGCGCGATCATTCTCTCATCGCACGACCCGATTCGAAGGCAAGTGGCTCGGGTGGCACTGGAGAATCTCATGATGGACGGACGCATCCAGCCGGCACGCATTGAGGAGATCGTCGAGAAAGCACGCGATGAGATCAATCGCATCGTCAAAGAAAAAGGCGAGCAGGCGGCGTATGAGGTGGGCGTACTCAATCTCGATCCGCGTATTCTCATGATCTTGGGCCGGCTCTACTTCCGCACCAGCTACGGACAGAATGTACTCCAACATTCAGTCGAGATGGCGCACATTGCGGGCATGCTCGCCGAGGAATTGGGCGCGGATGTGGCGATCGCCAAAGCGGGCGCTCTCGTCCACGACATCGGCAAGGCCGTCGACCACGAGGTGCAGGGTACACATGTGGAGATCGGGCGGCGCATTTTGCAGAAATTCGGTGCCGACGAGCGCATCATTCTCGCCATGCAAGCACACCACGAGGAGTATCTGTATGAAACGGTCGAATCGATCATCGTGCAGGTGGCGGATGCGATCTCGGGCTCGCGCCCGGGTGCACGACGCGACAGCGTTGAAAATTACCTCAAGCGCTTGGCGGAGTTGGAAAATCTTGCCAAATCATTCAATGGCGTAAACAAAGTATATGCGATTCAAGCGGGTCGCGAAGTGCGCGTCTTTGTAGAACCGGAAAAACTCACCGATATCGAAGCCAAGCAACTCGCCCGCGATATCGCCACGAAGATCGAAAAAGAACTCAAATACCCCGGCGAGATCAAAGTCGCGGTCATTCGCGAGAGCCGAGCGATCGAGTATGCGCGGTAAATCTAGGAAGTGGCCACTTCTCTCTCTGAACGTTTTGCTGCCGCCCTACTGAATAGCAAATGTATCAGTAGGGCAACAAGAACAACAACAAAGAGAAAGAGGCTTATATCTTCAATGGGCGTAAAAGCTCCCCGCCCATATGCTGGTGGTTCAATATTGACCCCCAGCGCTTGTATGCCGTGGGTACATGTACTAACGCAATCTACTCTCAAGAGATGAAATAAGGAGAAGTACAGTAAAACATTGAAGGCGAGCACATAGTCGATAACCTTGCCATACATCCTGAGCATTCTGACAATCGCGATCCATATTGGGAAAATGACAATAATCGTAAGTGGAAGGTGAACAATCACAGTCATAAATCCATCCCCAAACCATGGCAAAACTATAAACACAGGAAGAGACAGCGCGACTAATACCCCATGCATCACAAGCCAGCCATATGTGCGTA
>PWVU01000160.1 GCA_003561715.1 Candidatus Kaiserbacteria bacterium
CACATTCCGCTCGGACAATTGAAGAATCCTCATACTCTTCACTTGCCGCTACCCCGGGTTTTCTGTTTGCGGATATTCTTGCGCTCCTAAAAGAAGAATTTTGGTTTAGCCGTTGAATGTGTGCTTGTTATCAAAACACACAGCTCGTTCGCCGGGTGTGCATAACTGCTATGCGCAGAATTGCATTTTTGTGTAAACTTACGATATGTTTACATCTGTGTTTTCGGTCGCTGTGTGTGGGAATAAAAAATAGAGTATCGAAATTTTCAATTACAAGTCATGTTAATTGTTTTTGTATGAACGTAACCTACTTTGCGGCACGAATAGCATTAAGGGATGCGCTGGTGTTCGTACTTGTTGCGCTCCTCGGTTTTTTGGGGCTTTTCATTGCGTTTGAACCAACTATTGCAAAAGGGCAATCGCAACAATCGACTTTCAATATAACGATGGGTGTAGAGGATGAGATCGCATTTGTTGCCGCGCCGCAAGATGTGTCTCTTACTCCGCCTCCATCGGGTATCACCGGCGGCACTGCAAATGGGTCTACTAATGTTGCAGTACGCACCAATGCAACCCTTGGCTATAACATGACTATTCAGGCAAGTTCTTCAAGTATGGTAAATGTAGCGACCAGTACGCAAACCATTCCTCCTTACTCACCCGCTTCGGTCGGTGTACCCGACTACAATTTCTCTACCAATAGTGCCGGCGAATCATCACAGTTTGCATTTTCGGTAACCTCCGCAGATGATCCCGCAGATATTGAACAGGTGTTCCGTCACAACAATGCCGCGAACGCATGCAATAGTACCGATGAGAACAGTACGCTGGGGCAGTGTTGGCTCGACTTGCCAACGACAGCGCTACCAATTGTAAACCGCGGAGCACTTGCGGGTCCTACGACCAGCGCTACAACCACTCTCAGTTTTCGTGTGCATGTCCCGGCAAACCCCAGTCCCGCTGTTGTACAGGGTACCTATCGCGCAACGTCTACCGTAACTGTTATCAATAATAGCTGATACATTGCGTAGCCTTACCCCGCCCCTCTGGGGCGGGGCTCCTTGTAGGAAAGCTTGAAAACCTCGGTTTTCAAAATTGCGCATGAGCACTTGCGCTCCGATCATACCCCGTCCCCTTGGGGTGGGTTGGTTGATTCCAGTTAAAAAAATGAAAAGAGTTGCGCATAGCAACTCTTTTCACATGACGTACACGTGAAAAGCATGAAGGGACATTCGCTCACCATACTCGCGTAACTCTAGGCGCACCCCGGGGGTGGATAGACTTGTGGTGTTTATGAAACTAATTGGGTATTATAGTCGAATAATGTTTAAGGCTTTTAAACGCACGTGCGTAAGCGTGGTAATTATTGCTCTTGTGCTGGGTGTGCCACCCATTTCAGTCAAAGGGCAAGAAATCGTCTTTGAAGACCTGGGGTCGGATGTGTTTTATGATTTCGTCGTTGGTCCGGGCAAAACCGAGCTTACGATGCGTCCCGGGGAAGAGCGGCTTGTGCACATACGCGTCTCAAACCGCATGGGTGACGATAGGATCTTTAGACTAGGTTTTGAGGATTTCACCGGCTCGGATGACCCACAGCGTGCGGTCCAATTACTCGGCTCCGAGCGCGGTCCGTATTCCTTGCGGGATTTTGTATTTCCGGCAGCAAATGAGCTTATTATCGAACACGGGAAGCGTGCAGTCATTCCCGTGCGTGTGGTCATACCCGAAGATGCAGAGCCGGGTGGGCGGTATGGCAGTGTGCTTATAAGTACCGATTCTCTGCCGGACACTGATGTATCTGAATCCGGGGCGCAAGGCGGGGCGGTGATTGTTTCGCGCATTGGCGTTCTCTTTTTTGTACGTATTGCCGGCGAGGTGCATGAGTCAGGCGCACTTCAAGCATTTGGTACAAACGAGAATCGCTCTTTGTATAACTCAGGTCCGATCCCGCTTGAGATCTTCTATGAAAATGACGGCTCGATTCACCTCAATCCCTATGGACGCATTCAGATCACCAATATAGCCGGTCAAGTGATCGGCGAGAGCGAGATCGATCCGTGGTTTGTTATGCCGGGTACGATACGAGTCCGCGAAATAACCTGGGATCGTCCGTTCTTATTCGGTCGCTATACGGCACATCTTGAAATGAACCGCGGATATGGCGATCTTGTTGATGAGCGCTCCGTGAGCTTTTGGGTGATTCCGCTTAAAATGGTACTGCTGATACTCGGCGGATTGTTTGTACTCATTTTCATTATTCGTTTCCTTGCAACGCGAATTGAGATTAAGGTGAAATAGCTCGGTATGTATGCTCGGTATGCACTTATTGTTTCGGGAGGTTTGACAAGTATTGTACTCATTGTACTCGTTTTTAGTATCGATAGTGGCAGTGGTTTTGCGCAATCAATGCAAAGTGCGAGCTATCAGATCGAGTTTGACAGCATTAATGTGGGCGGCGGTCGTGGCGAGTCAGACAGCTATATCATCGAAGACACAACGGGCGAGATCGCCAGTGGTCCGTCCGACAGCGCAAGTTATCAGATCCGCGCCGGCTATCAGCAGATGAATGAAACCTACCTCGCACTTACCTCTGCTGATTCGGTAGCACTCCTTCCTTCATTGCCCGGTATTACCGGAGGTGTTGCGAGTGGGACGACGAGCGTGGTTGCCGTGACCGACAGCCGCGCCGGCTATCAGCTCACTATACAAGCAAGCACTTCGCCCGCGCTTGTGCATCTGACCGAATCGACGGCATTTCCCGATTATGAACCGGCGGGCGCATTTCCAGATTATTCTTTTTCTATCGTTGCCGGGACGTCATCGTTTGGCTTCTCAGTGGTAGGGGATGATGTAGTCGACCGGTTTCTGGATAATGGAAGTAATGCGTGCGGCACCGGCTCGGGCAATGATCCCAATGCGTGTTGGGAGGGTCTGAGTATTACACCGAGTGCCATTGCCTCGCGAGGCGACTCAAATCATCCCGATGGTACCGAAACGCAACTTATATTCCGTGCGGGAGTTGGTGCGAATGCGCTACCAACACCCGGCTCCTATCGGGCGACCACTACGATCACCTTGATCGCGCTGTAAACACCGGAATATCCGGTTTCATTCACGCAGTATCGCTGGTACAATACCAAGTAACACGCATTATTCATTAGTTCTTTTGTGTATGGCTATTCGAGTTGCAATAAATGGGTTCGGTCGCATTGGCAGATCGTTCTATCGTGCGGCGTATGCACGACCGGAGATCGAAGTGGTTGCGATCAATGATCTGGGAGACGTCGATAATCTCGCCTATCTCCTGAAATACGACACTGCATACCGACAAGCACCTTTTTCGGTTGAGGTGGCGCATGATGGTGACAAGCAATTTCTCAACATCGACGGGTACTGGGTGCGGGTATTCGCCGAGCGTGAGCCGGGCAATCTGCCATGGAGTGAACATGATATCGATGTGGTCGTTGAATCGACCGGCTTCTTTACCGGTTATGCCAAGTCGAAGCCGCACCTAGATGCCGGTGCCAAGCGAGTGGTCATCACTGCTCCCGTTAAAGATGATCCCGCAGAAGCGGGTGTTGCCGGCGCGACCGTGCTCATGGGCATCAATGAGCATGCACTCCAGGCGTGTCAGATATCAAGCAATGCCTCGTGTACAACAAATGCTTCAAGTCCCGTGGTGCAGATACTCCACGAGGCGATCGGTATCAAGAAAGCCATGCTCAATACCGTACACGCGTACACCGCAAGTCAGTCGATCGTCGACGGACCCAAAGAAAAAGATGTGCGCCAAGGACGGGCCGGGGCGATGAATATCGTCCCGACGGGAACAGGTGCCGCGATCGCGGTCACCCAAGTGGTCCCCGATCTGGCGAGCAAGTTCGACGGCATTGCGATGCGGGTGCCGGTCGTTGCCGGCTCTATTGCTGATGTGACATTTCTTGCGGAGCGAGCAACTTCGGTCGAGGAAGTGAATCAACTCTTGCGTGACGCCGCACAAACGGAGCGCTGGAGTAAGACCTTTGCGGTGACCGATGAGCCGATCGTTTCAAGCGATATTATAGGGCGAGACAAGGCTTCAATAGCTGATCTGTCCATGACGCGTGTTGTTGATGGGGATATGGTAAAAGTCCTCGCATGGTATGATAACGAGATGGGATATGTGAGTTCGTTGGTGGAGCATGTCATAAAAAGCGGAAGCTTTTTATGAAGCGTTTAGCGGAGAGCGTCTAGCGTTTAGGGTCATGGCAACTACTTCTTTTAAAGATCTGGTGGTTTGGCAGAGAGGAATAGAGCTGACAAAAGAAGTATATCGGTGTACAGCGATATTGCCTCGCGAGGAAATCTACGGTCTGTCCTCCCAAATGCGTCGGTCAGCAGCTTCTATTCCATCGAACATTGCCGAGGGTCACCGGCGTGGCAGTAAGAAAGACTTCATTCAATTCTTGAGAGTTGCCGACGGCTCAGCGGCTGAATTGGAAACACAGCTTTTGCTTGCATGTGATATTTTTCATCTGGATATCAAAAAGGCGGGCAAGTTGCTTACTGAGGTACAGAAAATGCTTACTGTGATGATTAAAAAACTGAATGCTATACGTTAACTTTCTCCTTGCTTTTTTACTAAACGCTAACCGCTCGACGCTATTTACTATGACCATTCACTTCGCCACCGATCACGCCGGATTTGCACTCAAGGAAGCACTTGTGTCTTTTGTACGTGACGAGCTGGGTTATGAGGTCGTTGATCATGGCGCACACGAATTTGATGCACAAGACGATTATCCCGAATTTATCGCGCGTGCCGCGCGCGCGGTGTCGGATGCGCCCGAGACCTCTCGCGGAATCATTTTGGGTGGCTCGGGACAAGGCGAGGCGATCGTTGCCAATCGCTTTCCGCAGGTGCGTGCGGTGGTGTGGTATGGGAAGGTTTCGGCACGAGAAGCGGATCAGGGTGGACAGCAGTCGGGTGATGGTATGGAGATCATTCACTGGGCGCGTGAACATAACAATGCTACAATACTCTCGTTAGGTGCACGTTTTTTGAGCGTGGACGATGCGAAAGAGGCGGTGCGGTTGTTCTTGAGCACGCCTTTTTCGGGCGACGAGCGACATACGCGACGCATTGCCGCAATCGAGCAAATCATGCGTCTAGCGTCGAGCGGTTAGCGTTTAGTATTTTTATTCACACCCTTTTTCTAGACGCTATACGCTAAAACCTATACGCTACTCCCATGATCATCCCCGCGCCTCTCCCCGAAAACTACGCTCACCTTGAGCGCGAATTGCGTCATGTGAAAGACGCTGTCTCCCGTGTGCAGATCGACGTTGTTGATGGTGTCTTTGCCCCGAGCACAACGTGGCCCTACAACAATACCGATGCGTCGCAATGGCGGGCGCTGGTTGCGCAGGAGAGCGGTTTGCCGTTTTGGGAAGTGCTTGATTTTGAGATCGACATGATGGTTGACAGACCCGAAGAGAAGATCGACGACTGGATCAATGCGGGTGCGGAGACGCTTATCATTCATATCGAAAGCACCGATAAACTCAAAGAGCTCATCGAGCGCGCGAGCGAGCGTGGTGTCGAGGTTGCGCTTGCGCTCAAGCCCTCGACCAATATCGAGCTCCTCGCGCCGTGGATCGAACGCATTGCATTTGTACAGTGTATGGGCAATGACAAGATCGGCTATCATGGTGTGTCGCTTGACGAGCGTATCTTCGACAAGATACGCACCATCCGCGAGCGGTGGCCCGCGCTTGCAGTCGGTATCGATATTGGGGTAAATGAGCAGACGATCGGAGAACTTGCAAAAGCCGGTGCAACACGCTTTGCCGCCGGATCCGCAATACTCTCTGCGGAGGATGCTGAGCACGCTGTACAGGTACTTTCTCGCGCAATGGAGTAGGTTTAGGAGTTAGGAATCAGGCGCTGGGCGCTGGGCGTTAGGATGTAGGCGCTAGGAAGGTTGTAGGATGTGGTGTCTCACACACCGGCGGGCGCAAAGCGCCCGCCGGTGTGTTGCGTACTAGCTTTTGCTGTCATCCGTTGTGGTATATCGCTCTCTTTCTCACACAACACCCCAGCGTCCTGCATACATCATCCGTGTATATCTCCTCTCCCCAAAAGAGAAGTCCTCGCGGTATACTATCGTTACCGTGACTCCTCACTCTCATGCAACACATGCGCGCGTACTTTTCACACTCCTTGGTGTGGCGGTATGTAGCGCACTCATCGTTTTGTGTGTATATGTAATGCAGCATATCTCTCACCACACTTCGCTCTCTGCTACTCCCACCGCCCACGCCCAAACCACCGTCTCCGGTACCGAGCTGTGCCCACTCAAGAACGATCTCTTTCTGAATCCCTTTAACAAAGACTCGGCACATCACCGACCGATCGGCACGGGAGCACGATATGCGGATGATAATCATCCGGCGGTGAGGGATTGGGTGACGAAAGGAAGTCGTTTTAATATCAATGTCGCCACAGGTCCATTTGGACTGCTTATGACTGAAGCGCCTCCCAACGGGCCGATCATTCGAGTCAATGTGGAGCCTGGCGGATCTGGAAGTGGCCTGCCAGCCGATGTCCGATTTCCCGTTGGTGGCGTTGATCCAAATTACCCTCAGCGTAGAGACGGGAATATTGCTATCTTTGATCGTGTTACCAATCGCTTCCAACATATTCGTCACTATCAATGGAATAACGGACGACCTACTGGATTGCAATATCGCATATATGACCCGCGTACCCTTGGTCACCCAACGCGAATGGGTGAGCGTATTGGCACCAGCGCCTCGGGTGTCGCGTCACCATTTGGTATCTTGAGGGGGGTAGAGGTAAGCACGCCTGGTATGCCTATTCGTCACGCACTTCAAATGGCAATACCCGGACGAGGTGACCGAATTATGCTATCGCGCGAGATTATTTTACCGGCCGCTACTTTGGATAACTTTTGTAACCCGAGAAATAGTAGAAACAATCCTAGTTACTGCACCGGAAACATCCCTTACGGCTCGCTTTGGGCATTGCCACCAAATGTAAATCTTGATGCCATGGGACTATCAGAGCCGGGTAAACGACTCGCTGAAGCAATTCGAGACTACGGAGTGTACGTGGTTGATGATGGAAATGGTCCAGCGCTCCGTGCAGATCAAAACTTCACTCCGGCACTGAGAAATCAATTAGTCAGTGACACCGAAAAATTCTACCCCCTCATGCGTATGGTCTTGAACTCCGCCTGGCAACCGGGCGGTGGACCTGCGGGTGGCGGTACCCCCATCGCCCCCAACTGCGCTTTCGACGCACCCGACGATGGCAGTGCGCCCACCACCACCCAAGTACCGGATAGTGTTGCGGGAGGAGGAGCGCAGGCGGGGACGGGAACTACCCAGCCCGGTGCCGGCGTTCCCGGCGTGGTTGTGGGTTCGCCGAGTGCACCGCCGGTCGTTTGTCACCTTATCGGCCCCAACTCAACCCCGCCACGAGGGTATGGTGCGCCGTACAATATATTTTCGGGTCGAAGCATGCTCATTGAAGGACGTTGTCGTCAAGAGGCGACAGAGGTCATTGTGGGTGATCGTCAGCGTAGCACGTATGTGTTTGGTATGTCCTACTACTGGAACGGCACGGAATGGGTCGAGGTCTCTCTTGCGGGAGACCAACCGCAGGGAGCGTGGTTTGTGGGCAGAGCGACCGGCTCATTTCCGCGTCTTGCAAATCGCATGTGGTATGTTGCCTATACCTGCCACAATACCGACAATGGTTGGCGGTGCGGCTGTATCAATCAAGCCTGTCGCGAAAGCCGCTGGCAGGTACAAGGATTCATGACCAATTTCCCCGACATTCCTCAGCCGGCACCATCGGCAGGAGGTGGTATCGCAACGGGTGGAGTCTCGGATACCGTTGCAGGTGGGGGGCAGAGTGGGGGAGGGACTGCATACACGGGAGGCTCAGGTACCGCTGAGTGTCCACTGAAGAATGATCTCTTCTTGAATCCCTTTAACAAAGACTCGGCGCATCATCGGCCGATTGGGACGGGGGCAGTGTATGCGGGAGAAAGCCATCCGGTGACGCAAGTATGGAAAAAAGTGTCTCGCATTTGGATCAATAATCCATCACCCCATGGCACCGCGTTCGCGGTAGCAGAAAATAATCACCCGACTGTTACCTTGACCCATCGCTCTTGTCCTCGATGGAATCATAATCCAAGCGGGAGTGGTTTTCCATTATCGCTTCGCCTCCCACCAAACTTTCCTCCAAATTTTTCCGGAGAGGATTGTTGGGATAACGCCGGTGCCATACTGGATCGTTCTTCAGGCACCATACGAGAGTTTTATGAGCTCAATCCCAATTCAAGAACCGCGTCGCTTGTCAGGAGTTATGATGTGCGGGGCACTGGACACGCCACACAACTAGGTCAACGCGTTGGTATGACCGCAACAGGGATGAGTACTATTGTTGGTGCTGTGCGTGGGCATGAACTTGAAGCGATCGGTCAGCCAATACGACACGCATATCACCTCGCTATACCCGCAACCACGGTCCAAGCAAGCAATACCGGATTGCCTCAGTTATTAAGTCGAAATATCCAATGGCCCGCCACGACTGCCGATACTTCTTCTCGTAATATCGCAAACAACAATGGACCAATCCCGTATGGTGCACTGCTTGCTATTCCTCCGGTATCAAAAGGTGGTCCGGACCTTAGCACGCTCGGGCTTTCTGAGCCGGGATTGCGTATGGCGGAAGCGATGCGCGATTACGGCGTATATGTTATCGACAATGCCAGTGGCGTTGTCCTTCGTTCAACTGATGTCCTAGGGGGAAACATAGGTACACAAGCACGTGCCGATATGCGTACAATTGCTCCGTATCTGCGACTCGTAACTAATTCAGTGACTGGCGCAACCGCAGCCGTTGTGCCTGGTGATACGCTTCGGTATAACGGTGGCTCCATCGGCACACCCACCTGGCCTGCCGGCGGTGGCCAACCCATCGCCCCCAACTGCGCCTTTGACGCACCATAAAAAGCATTCCCAGTTTCTCATACCACAGATGTTGAGATAGAATATGTATATGAAATCTATAGGATATAGAGGGGTAATAGGCATACTTGCGCTTTTTGTAGCGGGGGTGGGTGGAGGGTGGTATGGGGAGATGTATTCAAGGGAGGGTGTAGCTCTGGCGGTGGTGGATACAGGTCGCGGTATGTGTGCGTATTCTGCGGATACGATTGCTGAGCTTGAGGCCGTTCGTCAGATGGTTTTAGAAGCGGAGACTTCTCAAGAGCTTCAAGAAGCGATGATGGCATTTAATGCAATACAGACCCACGACCAACGCCACCTCAATGAAGCGCGTGGAATGGCGGAGTTGGAGCGCAGAAGAGATCGTGTGTTAGGTATTATAGAAGATACTCGAGAAATTGATGATGGTACCTATGCAGAGCGTCTTGATGCCCTTGAGGAAGCGGCGCTTGCTGCAGAAACACTAGAAGAC
>PWVU01000028.1 GCA_003561715.1 Candidatus Kaiserbacteria bacterium
GAACTTATTAATGAATATAATGCACTTAAACAACAGTTGCCTGCACTCATTAAAGAGAAAAAACAACTAATTCGTACGCATTCGAAATAGCGATATCAGGTCTTGTAAATACTATACCACCCTTAACCGCAACTCCCTTCTCCCGCCAAACGAAGATAGTTCGAGGGCGACCGGATAGGTTAAAGGGTCGCCGGCGGAGAGGTTTTCAAGCCCCTCAAACTTCGCTGTAAAGAACGCAATGACTGGGAGCGGATATTCATTGAGGGTTATCTTGCGATGCACATCACCCGCACCGAATGAGGCGACCGAGCGCACGGTCGCGGTAAGCGCAAAGAGCGGTCGTGGATTACCGACCCCAAATGGCGCAAGCTGTGACAATTGCTTGTACACTTCGCTATCAAGGTGGGCGGGCGCGGGTATGACCGTCTGCGCTTTGGGATGCGTGTCTTGCTCGTCCTGATCGACGATCGTCTCATCGTCCAGAGTATCTTCTATTTCTTCGGTGAGCGCACTACAGAGTGAGTGCTCCAATGTCGCCACGTGCTCAAGGGACAGAGAAAACCCGCCCGAGTACGCGTGCCCGCCGTATTCAACGAGTGTGTGCGATGCACGGCGCATGAGCGCGACCACGTTCGCTTTACCGTCCGAGCGACACGAGCCTTTCAGTGCCTGCTTCTCATCGCGTCCCCACAGAAACGCCGGGCGACGATACTCTTCGGCAAGCGAGTTGGCAGCAAGCCCCAACAGCGAGGGCTGCCAGTCGGGATTACCCAGCACAATTACCTCACTAAGCGTCTCGCGTGTGGCGAGCTTTGCCTTCGCCTCTTTGACGATAAGCGCAACATGCGTCTTACGCTTGCGATTGAGTTTTTCCAGATGATCGACCAGCACACCCGCCTCAACAGGGTCATCAGTCGAAAGCAGACGAAATGCATCCTCCGGCGCATCCATGCGACTCGCCGCATTGATGCGCGGCGCGATCGAAAAGCCGATATCGTCTTCGGTAAGTGTGCGCTGATCGACACGCACTTTGCGCAACAGTTGCTGTATTCCCGGACGACGCGATTTGCGCAGTACCATAAGTCCATATGTGGCAAGTGCGCGATTCTCGGGCTCGCGCAAGGAGACCATGTCGGCAATGGTCGCCATCCCCACCATATCAAGCAACCATTTCTCCCAGCCCTCTACGATAGTGTGCTCACCGCACGCAAGGAGTGCGCGCACCAGCTGAAATGCAACGCCCGCACCACACAGCGCAAGGTTCGGGTAGATTGAATTGGGCATGTTGGGGTTAACGATGGCGTACGCATGTGGGACCTCACCTTCGGGCAGGTGGTGGTCGGTAATGATGACGTCAATGCCAAGCCCCTCGGCGCGCGCGCAGGCGCGCGCGCCGTTTATCCCGCAATCGATAGTTACAATGAGCGTGACTCCATGCGCCGCTAATTCCTCAACCGCACGCACATGAAACCCAAACCCCTCGCGATTGCGGTGCGGGATATAGAACTCAACATTCTCATACCCAATTTTTTTAAAATAGTCGTGCAACACAACTGCTCCAGGTATACCGTCGCAATCGAAATCGCTGTACACCGCGATGCGCTCACGCTTTTCGATTGCACTAAGTACGCGCGCAGTCGCACGCCCCATGTCGGACAACAGGAACGGATCATTGAGGTCGCGCTCATACTCCGGTTTGAGAAATGCTTCGGCTTCTTGCGCATCAGTGATACCCCGCTCTTCAAGGAGTTGTGCCAGAAGCGTGCCGTAGTGTTGTTCAAGAGAAGAAACCTCTTGATGGTCTGCAATCATCTGCGTGGTCATACCATTAGGGGCGCGCTAGCGTGCCGGGTTCACCCGAGCGCTTGAGCCAATCAATAAGCAAGTCGGTATCGCGCTTCCAATCATTCGATCCCAAGACCGCAATGGCGACCGTACGCACCTCGTCTCCCACCGGCACCGCCGCGATCGAGAGCCCGGTGCGACGCGCCTCATCAGTAAAACCGAGCTTTCCGCCGATAAAATACGCATCGCCCGCATACCTATTTTGATTGGTCATCACCCACGCTCGACCACGGTCGTCGTAGATGCTCATGGAAGGCTGTTTACTCACCGCAAGGAGCGCCTCGTGATCGGTGTAAAGATAGCGCGCAAGCCGAATGAGATCGCGCGCGGTCGACCGATTGTATCGCGACAACCCGGATGGATCGGCGAACGAGGTCGACTCCATCCCGAGTGTACGCGCCTTTGCATTCATAGCGTCGATAAAATGTTCCGTACCCAAAAATGCCGCATACTCATTTGAGACACTATTATCCGAGCGCAACATCAAGGGGTACAATAGATCGAATGAGGTGTAGCGTACGCCGCGATAGCGTACAGGAATTTCACGCGCATCATCGATCAGCTCTTGCGCAATCACACCGGTCATGAGTTTGGTAATTGAGGCGATCGCACGATTGGCGTCACCGTTTCGCTCAAGCAGTATCTCGCCCGTCTCAATATCGGCAAGGGCGTACGCAATACTGCCAACAGACGGTAGCGCGCGCTCGCGCAGTTCGATTGATGCAAGCGTTGGCACATTAGCACTATCACCGCCATTTACATACACAATCGTCTTCTCATCTGCAAACTGAAAGACGCGCGCCGCGTCCCGTGACGCAAGACGCACCCCACTTCCCACGTACGAAGCGGACACCGGCGTACCACCGGGCTGATACGGCCATCCGTGGATCATCAGATGCTCCGAAAAGCGCACCGCATACGGGAAATGCACTCCCGCAATCGAGGAGTACTGATCGGTGGTGCGATCCACAACCGGATAGACCGCGTGACGCAGATACCCTCCGGCACCCGCACGCGGAATACTGAGTATGGGATACGTTGCACTCGTTGCGCCGTCAACGATCAGATACAAGTTCATGGTCGTTCGATCGATATATATGACTTTTTCGTACTCCGCAATAACCGAGGTCAACGAATACTCGCGTGCGCGTGGCGCAGGAACACCTGAGGCATACGCCGCCCGCACATATGTTGGACGTGTCTCTTCTGTAGCTTCGCGGACCGAAGCCAAGTGCGCATGCGCACGTTCATCGACCACACTCGCCGCAAACCACTGCATTGCAAGCGTACTGGTGCCGAAATGCGCCGCGGCAAAAAGCAGTAACAGCACCATCACGAACTTCACCCCGAATACCAAGGCATCGGTATCGGGTCGTTCATCTGCACGGGGTTCATGGCGCGCAAACATGCGTATCAGTATACCAAATATTCCACACCCAGGCGCATCATTTCTACAGATTATGCGGTAATATACGTATATGATCGAAAAGCAGTATCCGGATGACCCCTTCAGTCCATCTCGCAGATCAAGACAATCAACAATGGTGAGTCTGGTGCTGAAGACCGGACTCGTAGAAACGTCCGAACAGGCGCACAAAGTATTACTGGCAATTGCATTGGTGTTCAGCGTTATAACGATATATGTCCTGTACGGCACCTTTCGCCAGGGCGATCTTGTTCCTCCTCCGCCCGAAGACGACATGGAGATGTGGGAGTCAGAATGGGAGCATGAGTACGAAGGATAAGCAGATGTTATACTTCAGCAATAGACCCCGACGATGTTAGCACCATGTTATTTCCACACCACACCCCACAGCCCGCGCGCGGCTTCACCCTCATAGAACTCTTGGTGGTAATTTCGATACTGGGAATTCTGTCGTCAATCGTGCTTGCGAGTATTGTCGGCGCACGAGAAAGCGCAAAAGTTGTGCAGGCAGGGTTGACCCAGCATGCACTTTCTACCGCAGTTGAACTGTACTATCTCGATATAGGCTTTTATCCTCCCGATCTGCCCCGTGGATGGGATCCGGGATTTATGCATCCGCTCCCTTACAATCCCGACACCGATACTCACGCAGCCGTTGACTCAGTTGCGTGCGACCACTGCGGCGGACCGGGATGGGAAGCAATTGTCCAAGCTAGGTGGCGAGGTCCATACATGGAAAGCTGGCCGCAGTATACCCCATGGGGTGGAAAATATGATTACAATTATTGGCCAGCCGGAGCAACGCGAGGTCCCTGCACCGTGCCGCCCGGTATTTACGTTGGCGTACAGGGTGACTACACGAATGACAACACGATCCCTATTACCGCAGAAGAAAAAATGATCTTGCGCGGATTTGATGCCGAAGCATGTCTCAATGGTGAATCACAAATGCTCCTGCATTCACTCTAAATAAGCATGTGCCTTTTGTGTGATACCATACACACATTATCCGTACACGAGCTAATGACAACTATGACCGACACTCTTTTTGAAAAGATCATCCGAGGTGACATTCCTTGCCACAAGGTGTACGAGGATGATGAGACATTCGCGTTTCTTGATATCAAACCAATCAATCCCGGGCACACGCTCGTGATACCCAAGACCGCCTATCCCGATCTGTTCGCCCTGCCACAAGAGACTTTTCTTGCCATGATGCGCGCCGTGCATTATCTTGTCCCCCGCATTAAAGACGCGGTCGGAGCGGATGGCATCAATATCGGTATGAACAACGGCACAGCCGCCGGACAAGAAGTATTCCATGCGCACGTACACATCATCCCCCGCTTTGAGGGTGATGGACACAAGCATTGGCCGGGACAACCGTATGATGAGGGTGAGGCGGAGGAGGTACTGCGGAAGATCGAGCATACACTATTGGCATAAATTTTTTGTTTCTCTTTACTACAAAAAAGCAGGGGACGTGCGTGTCCCCTGCGTTGAATCTCAGCGGACAATCCGCTGAACGTATCGGTCTCCCACGGAAACCGTGACCTTGCTCCCGGCATTCCACTCGGCTGCCTTTTCGACGACACCATCGGAGAAGACAACTCCTCCCTCCGGCATCGCCGAGCTGACGACGAGCGGCTGACCTGGAATAACGCGACCGGTCACGATACTCGTGCCTGTGTTTGGCGAAGGGAAGGGTTCCCGTACCACAAACACAAGCTCGTTGCTTGTTGCATCCGGCAACACCGATAGCTTGTTGGCCATCCCCTCACGGGTAAGACCAGAAACCATCGTTGCGACCGAACGCATCCAACCGGTTGAGCCGACTCCCGTCGAAACGATGATACCGCTCGACGATTGGGGCTCCTTCTGGTGGCCAAACGAGATCTCGTACCGAGCAGACACGTGGTCTTTGCGCCCGATAAAGATATCGTTGATTCCCCAGATCACGCGGTCATCATCAATGGACGCCTTCGCGAATGGAAGACGCTCGCACTGATGTTTCCCGTCCTGTACCTTCGCGATCATGTCTCCCACCGCTTGAGGCGGAAAGAGCATGAGCACTCCGGCAATATTCTTGGGATCAGGATTGACCGTGAGAATCGGTTGGTTGCCGACGTACTTCGCAAGGTTTGCGAACAGTCCATCCGGACCGCAGACCACAATAAGGTCTTTGTCCCGAAACAGAAAGTTCGGTAAGTCCTCACGAGTGACAGACGTGACAGGCAGGTCGTTCGGGATCTGACGTCGTACTTGGGCGAGGGTCGCCCTGTAGACGGCGTCCTCCTCCTTGTACGACTCGATCGACTGTCCCCTCGACTCGAGAACGAATTGTGCAGTACCTTCTGTAAGGTGTTGCCGCACAAGTTCCTCGAGCCGAGAGGGTTTGGTCACGATGACGATTCGGTCCATAGCGACCTCACTTCTGACCGACGGCGGCCAGGAACTCCGAGGTGATCGCCATGCTTCCGAGCCGGCCCGACTTCGCCGCGTCCATGATGGCCGCGCCGAGCAGCTTGCCGGATTCGACATCCTCCAGTGGCGCAAGACGAATCTTGGTCGCCTCGGCGTCGGTCTCGGCCTCCTTCTTCTTGTTCTTGGCCTGCTCCTCGAGCAGTTTCCCCTGCTTCTTCTCGAGTTCGAGTTTGGTGTCGGCTTCGTACTGTTTGACGGTGCGCTCGTTCTCGGAGGCCTTCATGCGCCGCCCATGCAGAGCCTTGTCGGCTTCAGTGAGCATCGTCTGCCGTTCCTGTGCCCCGATCGCCTCCTCGACTTCCTCGTCGGCAGGTTCGATCTTTGGGATCGAACAGGAATCGACAGTGATGCCGTCCTGAGCGAAGGCGTCGCGACCGAGCGCCTCGGTGACAGCGTCCTCGACTTCCTTCTGCGACCGCGTCGCATCCTCGACGCTCAGCTCCTTCACCTTGTTGAGCACCGCACGCAGGACACGCTCGATGACCTTGGCGTTGAGGACCTGAACCCAGTTGCCGAGATAGCCGCCGTTTCTGGTCTCGACCGTGAAGTCGAAACGCGAGATGGCCGTCTGCGGCACGAGGGTAACGGTGAGGTTGCCCTTCACCACGACGTTCTGCATGTTCTTGGTCTGGGCATCGATCGCGAAGTTGAGGATCTGGGGCGTCGTTGGCACCACGGCCACCGTGGTCTGCGGGCCGATGAAACCACTGTAGGCGAGACCCTTGTCGGCGACATGGCCGTTCTTCAGATAGAAGACGTGGCCTGTAGCGCCAGCGCTACGGAAGAGGGTGAACCACATGACCTTGTCCTTTCCATGGGAGTTTTCAATGAACTCGTGTAAGTGTATTCTTTACACTTACTTACGGCCGAAAGAAGAGCGGCATGTGCCACCTCCTGCAACCGTTCTGTATCAGAGCATAGCAAGTATAGTGTTAGTGTCAATATTACAATATCAGTATGCAATACGATCAATGTAAATGTCAAATATACACGAAGTCACGTTTGGAAGTCTTTGGGGTCAAGTCAGTCAGTTTTGAGTAGCACAAAAACAGAAAGAGGATTCTTGTGAGCATGAATGTAGCGAAAACAGTTCCTCCAATCTACTGCCACCCTCAACTCCCCCGGCGCGTGTAGCGCCAGTTTTTCTTATACACACGAAAATACCCCATTTTATTGTCCGTTCACGCGCCTCTCGTATCAGCTGATATTTACGCAATCAACGGAAGCTCCTGCAATTTCGTTGTGGTAAACGTGTAGAGCGCCGCGGGGCGATTTCTAACTCCTTCTTGCATGCGACCCGTATCTTTTAGAATCTCGAGTGCGAGTATCTTCTTACGGAAATTGCGTTTGTCGAGCTCGTGCCCGAGAATCATTTCATACAGCGACTGCAACTCAGTGAGTGTGAAGTGGCGCGGGAGAAGAAACTGCGCAATAGTAGAATGGGTGATGTTGCCACGCAAACGCGCAAGCGCAGCACGATGGATCTCGTCGTGGTCGTATGCCAGGTCATGGAGTTTTTGTATCGGTACAAAATGCGCATGAGGGTGGGCATATGCCGCCGCCGTATCGGGGCGGACCAGTCCCAGATGAGCGACTGAAACGACTCGATTGCGCTTATCTCGATCGACCTCACTGAATGTGTAGAGTTGCTCGAGGTACACATCTTTGAGGTTGCCCTTTTCCTGAAGCACTCGTTGTGCCGCTTCTAGCGCATTCTCTTTTGCATCGACCATGCCACCTAAAAAACCTTCTACGTTGACATAATGCGGTGGGCGGTTGACCGGTGCGATCAGCCCGTGCAGTTTTCCGTTGATTAATCCATACACGGGCACATCGACCGCAAGCGCGGCAAACCGAAATTTTTCGGGAGCAATCTTCATACGTGTATACTATACACAAATGTACGTTATTGGCGATAGTATCCGAAGTGTGTACCACAAAGTAGATACGATCACTCACGCACATAGCGCCGATTAGCACTGATTGACACCATTAGTCTGTTCGTCGCACGGAGTGAACACCGCTCTCATGTGCGCCGGCTGAGGTCATGCGGACACATTGAGCATTGGCATGTAGCTCTTGTATGGAACGCGCACCACAGTAATACATACTACTGCGGAGGTACTCGGCAAGCTCCGCAACAAGCGCCCTTGTTTCACCCTTATACGGAACCATGCCACTTACTCCTTCTGGAACCACAGCGTCGACATTAAGGTACGACTGGTTATACCGCGTAGTATACCCTTCCTGCATAACCGCTTCCGAACCCATACCGCGATACGATTTGTACGTGCCATCTTCACGCTCCACGAGCTCTCCGGGAGCGCATGAGGTTGCGGCAAGCAAACTTCCCAAGACAACGGCATCCGCTCCTGCGGCGAGCGCTTTTGCAATATCGGCACTTCCTCGAATACCCCCATCGGCAAGCACCGACACACCATGTCTTTTTGCCACTTCGGCAACGGCAAGAAGCGCTGACAATTGCGGTGCGCCTACGCCGGTGGTTGTGCGAGTGGTGCAGATCGAACCTGACCCTATGCCCACTTTCAACGCACTCGCACCCGCCTCAATAAGACGTTGTGCCGCGTCCGCAGTCACCATATTCCCCACCATTACTTCGGGGACCAAACGCTTGAATGCATCGAGTGCATGCACCACCACAGCGCTATCCGCATGCGCATTATCAAGCACAACCCCGTCGATCGACACCTCCCGCACTAATTGCGCAAGCCATGCTTCGTCGGTAGGACCAAGCGCACATACCACCTTCCCGCCGCCGTCTCGTATCATCCGCGCATCTCTACAAAGCGCCTCAAGTGTTGTGTTGCGATGCAGTATTCCCAATCCGCCGAGACGACTCATCTCAAGCGCCATCGTTGTTGACGTGACGGTATCCATGGGGGAGGAAATGAAAGGGACGGCAAGTGAGAGTTGTGCTGTAAGTGTTGTTTCAATCGAAATATCTTCACGAGAAAGTGCGGCATGCCTCGGAAGAAGCAATACATCATCAAAGGTATAATATTCAGGAATAGTGTGCATGGTCGATACGTTAGTGCTAACAGTGCTTTCTGCGAGATACTTTTCACCCGGCAGTTGCGTGCCGCTTTTCTATTTTTTTCTTTGCGTCCGCCAGCGCGTTTGCCAGATCCACATTGCACACGCACGCAAGTGTCACCAGTGAGATACACACATCCGCAAGCTCGCCGGAAAGTGCGTTTGCATGACAAGTGCTATGCGGCTTTGCGCGTTTGGCTATTCGTAAACACTCAGCTACTTCTCCCAACTCTTCGAGCACATATAACAAAGCCTCTTCTGTTTGCGGCATACCGCCGGAGCGCTTCGTCCAATCTTCCGCTACCCACGTTTGTAGTTGTGTAATGCGTTGCATTGCTCCACAGTACAACAGACACGAAAACGTGCTGTGCATTGTGCCACACAAAGAGACCGTATGGGGAAATGTCTTTATAGTTACACACTTCACTGTTGTCGCCCGCCAACAACACATCTCATCGTAACAGTGTTCGGTCGTAGGTTTCGGCAATATCCCACAACATATCAAATACCGTTTGCACAAGTGTGGCGATGGTCTCGTCAGTAATGACCACCACAATAGGCTCGTGTTCAAATGAGTACAGCGCGACAGTCTCACCGGTCACATCGAACCCGCCGACCAATGCGTACGCTTCAGGCACCACCCTCGCTCGCACCTTTCCTTCTTTGCGGGCGCGCATGCGCTTGACGGCTCGTATCGCATCTTCACTTCCTCGCAACAAAATTCTTGTCGGGATATGTTTTCGCTTTCTTTCTGCAGAGAGCCGTTTTGCCCATGTGGGAAATGCCGACGCAAAGGCATCTCCATCTCCGCATATCGATAACGGTTGTCCCGCAAGAAGAACGCGCCCCTGCACATAGCGAATGCCTTCCACACCTCGATACATACGCGCGTGTTGTGCGCGTTGTGCTTGCTCCCAGAGAGAGGTAAGCGATGGAACCGCACGCTCAAACGCAGTGACCGACTCACGCAAGCGTGCCAGTAGTACCTCAGGCGACACCGCCGCAACCGTTCGCACACTGTTCCGACCCACAACACTCACACATCCCTTTTCCACCAACCGATCTACCACGCCGTAGCATGACGCGCGATGCATCCGCACTTTTCGGGCAAGCTCAGACACTGACAAGGCATCATGGCCGAGAAGCGCCACATACACGCTCGACTCCGCCTCATCAAGACCAAGTGTCGACACAACGGCAACCATATCAGTTCGCTCTATACTCATAGTACAACTATGCCGCGTGCTGATTGTCTATGCAACCCGACCCACAACGCTCTATATGTACATGTCCCAGCACTCTCCAGAATGCGCTGTTACGAGATTACCAAAGCGACAACAGACGTTTTCGGCGGGCGAATGCGGCAATTGATAAATGATTTAGGATTAGATGCGGGACAGGCGTTTGAGCCTATTGTATAGCTTCAAAGAGAATGAAACATGCCGCGAAGTATGTGAACTACCCTGCGCCAAGAGCACAGGGCATCAAGCGAAGTGCTTCACTCTTCACCATCTGAAGGACTCACTTCGTTTGGCAACTTATGTTCTCATTCATCTCTGCACACAAGCGCAGGATGTTTCGGTTTTCTTTTTGAGACCCTAGACGAGCACATCGACCGCAAGCGCGTCGAAGCGAAATTTTTCCGGGGCATTTTGCATGTCCATAGTACACACATTAACATAGCTCGGCGACAATAGGATGTACAACGCGTTTCCAATCTTCCGCTGAAAGAGCGATCGAGACTGCGCGGTCGCCGGCGTTGAAAATTATTTCGTCGTTATTGAAAAGGAATCGGTCGCAATAGACGGGTAAGTTCCATAGAGTACCAAAGGGTGGAACGCCACCGGGCTCGACACCATCGGTGATGTCACGCACTTCGTCCTCGGTCGCAAACCGAATATCAGTTACACCCAGTGCCGTGCGTGCTTTGGCGGAGTCAAAGCGCTTGTCACCCGGCACCACGATCATTGCGTATGTTTTTTCTCCATTTCGCTTGATACGCACAATAAGCGCTTTGGCACCTTGCGAGATCGAGTACTCAGGGCGCACCGCGGCGGCTTCCTCGGAAGTACGCACCGGTTTGTGATCAAAACGTTTGTAGGGAATATTGTGTCCTTGCAGCAGAGCTTCGATGCAAAAAACGGTTTGGTGATATGCCATAACATAACAGAGCGACGCACGAAGTACGCCGCGGGTGACTGGTCGGTGGTGCAGGTCTACAGGGGACAACTTCGCGCGCAGCCCTGCACATAACTTATTGCGCGCGCATATATCAACACCACCGCCAGCTTCTTGGCCAGCCCCCATCAAGGTTTCCCTCTTGCTGGCGGTTTCGTAAACAACACCATCGTCGTTTACGTTACTATCTTTATACCACGCCCCACCATATAACACCATTTGCTTCAACCACCCCTTCAACACCCGATCCACGTGTTTTCAACATACATATCCATATAGTATCCCTCACGTTATCCCCATCACGCTCGTTTGAGCGCTTCGATGCCCACCAACGACCCATCCGCCAAAAAGTCGAGCATGGCGCCGCCACCGGTCGAGAGAAAGGTGAATTCTTTTTCCAGTCCAAGCGCCCCGATCGCCGCAACCGTATCCCCCCCGCCGACAATTGACGTGACGTTGGTGCGCGAGGCGATCACTTCGGCAAGTGTTTCGGTCGATGCGCCATAGCCGCCTTCATAGTAACCAAGCGGTCCGTTCCAGAGAATACTCTGCGACTCTTTCGCAAGCTCGCACACCGCGCGCGTGCTCATAGGGCCGATATCGAGAATGCGATCGTCCGGCGTCAATTCATCGAGCGTTCGTATCGCTTTCTTCCCCTCGCCCGTTTCAACGATCGCGTCGATCGGCAGGGTGAGTTTTGGATGATCTTTGATCGCCTCAATGCCTTGAGGATTGTCCGAAGCGAGCGAGCGACCGATCTCAACACCCCGGGCACGCAAGAGATCATGCGCGAGTGCGCCACCCACGTATACATTGTCATACGTCTCAAGCGACATCTTCAAAATGGGCTGTTTGGTCTCGAATTTCGCACCTCCCAATACAAAGAGCGAGGGTGACTCGGGACGCAGACCTTTTGAAAGCTCGCGCACCTCGTCGGCGCAATGAATGCCTGCGCAGTGAGGCAAGAATTTCGGCACGCCGACAATGGAGGCATGCACGCGATGCGATGCGGAGAAGGCATCATTCACGTAGAGGTCGGCGAGCGCGGCGAGTTTGCGCGCAAACTCCTCATCGTTTGCTTTTTCTTCCGGATAGCGGCGAATGTTTTCAAACAGTATGCAATCGCCGTCTTTCATCAACTCGATGGCACGCCCAGCCTCATCACCAAATATATCCTCCACAAACGATATGGGAAGTGTGCCGCGCAATACCTCAAAGACAGGCTTGAGTGTCTCCTCGGGCTCGCGTCCGATGTGCCCGACAATGAGCGTGCGCGCGCCCTCATGATGTAGATGCCGAAGTGTTTGGAGCGCCGCATCGATGCGAAATTGGTTGGTCACCGTACCGTCTTTGATTGGCACATTGAGTCCTGCGCGCACCAACACTCGCTTCCCGCACAGCTCCTTCACCTCAAGAATAGATGGTACTTGCATATTACGTACGCTCGTTGGCAATGGTAAGTATTGAAAGAAAATCGCTCGGCACAATTGACGCGTGTCCGATGAGCGCGCCATCAGCATGCCCTTGGGTCAGCACCATGCGCGTGTTGACCGGCTCAACCGAGCCACCATACAAAACCACCCGCTCATCTGCTATCGCCTTGCCGTAGCGCTCAGCAAAAAATTTACGCACAAAGATCATCATCTCATGAATATCGCCCGGCTGAACATTCGCCTCTTTGGCGCTCTTGCCGATCGCCCACAGCGGCTCATACGCAATGATGATACGATCGAGCTCGGTGCGCGGACGCCCTTTGAACGCGCTTATGAGTTGCGCATTCAATAATTGCAAATAATCGCCACGCGTATCGCGCACGCGCTCGCCAATACATACGACCACTGTAAGCCCCTCTGCTAATGCCACGTCCATCTTTGTGCGTACGATCTCGTCCGTATCACCAAGCGCACGTCGCTCGGAGTGCCCGACTATCACATACTTTGCCCCGACACTTTTGACTTGCGCGGGTGACAACGAGCCCGTCTCGGATGCTTCACGTCGTGTGGCACAATCTTGCGCACCCCACATGATCTTGCGGCTTGTGGTTGCTCGCTTCAGTTCTGACAGAAATACTGCGGGCGGACACAGCACGATATCAACATTCCGAAATGAGCCTGCCTGCTTGCCGATCTTGGTGACGATCGTTTTAGCATCAGCAAGAAGCGCCGGCTTCATCTTCCAGTTGCCCATGATGAGCGGTTTGCGAGGAGGTGTGACGTGCGTGGACATAGTGATGTCATTGTAACATGAAGAGGCAACTACCTTATATGCACAGCGACTATTCCTCGCGCCAAAGAACCAAACGATAATCGACACTGGTTGCCGGAGTAAGCGGTGGCGGATCGGATGCAAGCGCGGCATGGTAGGTATTGGTACGACTCAGATACCCGGACAAGGTTGTTCCTTCGGATGTCCAACGCTCACCCACGCGACCGCTTGAGACAATAGTACCCAGGGTATTGATTGAGGCGCGGGTGACGTACGTTCCGTATCCCGCGGGAACACTGTACGGCGACGCACTTCGGTAATGATTCCTCCCGAAGCGCCCCGTTTGCGCAATGAAAATACCTTGCAATACCAAATTATTCGGTGAAGCCAGGGGTATGGTCATATCGTGTTGCGCAATCGCCGTCAGACCGACCGATCCATCGACGGTCGTATACGTGATATTGTTGTTAATGATGATATCGGTCGTATAAGTTGCATCTAACAGATCGGCGCTTACTACGGTCACCTTGGATCCCACTTGCCCCTCAAGCCAGACGCGATCCTCAAAAAAGACGACCGGGCAGTCGGGAGGCAACGTATAGTTGCCCAGGAATGTATGTCCGGTAATGATCTCACGGCGTTGTTGCCAGTATTGCGGGGTTGTGCTGGCATTGCGCAGATCGTAACTCCAGACTAACGCACTGCTGTCTACTCGATACACATCAATAGTCGCATTCGGTTGCAGTACCGCGCGATATCCCCGTTCGGGCGAACCGCCGCTTACTTGCGCAAAGTACAGTCCGTCTGCTTGTGCGGACGCTTTGAGATTTACCAGATCGACCGTCAGATCACTAAAACTGATCGGTGGAGTACCGGTTGCCCAGAGATGACTATTAGGACTACCGCCGAATACTCCCGGCGCATGCGGCTGAGCGGGATTGCATCCGAATGAGGGGGTGCAATTCCATGTTGCCCGTCCACTCGAGACTGACGAGTGATTCGTCCCGTCCATGCGAATGCCGCCATTGGAATGGTATGGACCGAATATCTGTCTATCGGCACCCGCCCACACATCCGCCGCCAGTATGTACGCGTAATCCGCAACCGTGGGACGCGCATACCTGCCAAAGACGGTACGCGTACGAGCGGGGTTCACAGCGGGTGCCCCGGTCGAGCGAATGTCTACCGACGAAGTGACATTGCAATAGGAGCTACCGGATATATCGAGTGTATAGGTGCCGATCACATCCCCTTCGGGGTCATCATAGTCGATCACATACGGACCCGGCTCACCGGTGCCGTTGGTGAAATCATTGGGATAGTGCGCAAGAAACCATTTATAGTACTCCAGTCCCGCCTCGGCAATGGTAAATGCTTGCTCTCGCTCGACCCGTGTTTTCATAAAAGTATGTTGCGTCAGAAGAAACTGCAGAAGCGCGGTCGCCAGCATCATGAATATGGCACTGAATATAAGAACGGGTATCAGCATGCCGCCACGATCGCGGGGCATGTGTGTGTATGAAGATCGAGCGCGAAAGAGCATACCAATATATTATAAGTTATCTTTCAGATTGCGAAGTGCCGCACTGGAGCGAAGCACGAAATCTTCCGGCGCGCGCGCGGGATTGATATTCGCAACAAGGTCAATACGCACAAAGCGCACTTGTGTCACACTCGCCGTATGCGGCACCGGCGCACCGTCAGAATCAAAATACGTGAATAACGGTGTATTCAGCGCATTGTTGCGAACATACTCGGTAGACGTAGCAACAACTTCCTGGGTCAGATCATACATCGGCGGCGTACCCGTAGCACGTACCGTACCGCGCATAAGAGTATCGTTTTCTATAAAGTAGCGAATGCGCACAGCGCCCGTTCCATCTATATCCGAAAAAAAAGTCATGCCATAAGGATCAATTTCCGCAATCGGATAGCTTCCCTCAAGCCCTTGGGTGATGCCGCGAATGTGATCGGTAAGCAGCGCGATACCCTGTCGCGCTTGTTGGAGTGTATAGGTCTGTTCGCTCATGTTGTTGTATACCCGGTATAGAAACACAATGGTCCCGAAGACCAATGCGCTGGCGAGCGAAAAGATCGCGATCACCATAAGTGCCTCAATGAGTGAGTAACCGCGTTGTGTACTCTGTGTTCGCATATATATTAGGGGGCTAACGTGACCGAGATAACCGTGTCGCCATCTACCGACACATCCACTTCAGTCACACTCCCGACACTGGCTCTGGTCGCTTCAACGGTATAGGTATCTCCTGCGGAAAGCGGCGTAAAAAATGCCTGCCCGCACGACGTAGATCGTGTCTGATCGTAGCCCGTCCTCGTAAGACGCACGCTTGCATGATCGACTAACGCATTAGAGGTATCACGCACGATGACTCGAAGCGAATTGGGTGCGACACTTACCAGACCGATCTCAGTCAATGCGTTTTCGCCGGGAGCAATGCCCATTGGTTGCGGCGGGCATATCTCCGCAACCGCAAGACCTGAGCTCGCCGGGACGGTAATAGTGTACGCATCCCATTCAAGCGAGGGTAGCAACACCTCTCCAAGAGCATTCGTGGTGTGGTCCTCTGCGTATTTGAGCACGGGAGAGCCGCCCTGCTCGCCGATTGACTTCGCGCCGATCATAAAAAATGGTACCGATCCGATCGGCAGGTCGGTTTGGAAATAAGAGAGCGCCCATCGGTGTACACGTGAAGAGGTTGCCGTATTACTTGT
Organism: Candidatus Kaiserbacteria bacterium; assembly: GCA_003561715.1. Taxonomy (GTDB): domain Bacteria; phylum Patescibacteriota; class Minisyncoccia; order Phycocordibacterales; family UBA12088; genus CSSED11-315. The sequence continues at coordinate 15,926 of PWVU01000028.1, forward strand.
CTCCAACACTGCTTCGAGTGAGAGAGCGGAATACGTAGACACATCAAGGCCCGACAAGTCGATGGGAGTGGTTGCAAACCCCGCGCTATTGCCGGGCAACGCGGTCTCCGGAATCGCTTCGATGCCCGAGCCGGTATCAAATAACACCCGATAGCGCACCGCGGTGTCGGGCGGACGCGCATCCTCCGCCGAAACCACAGCCCATTGCGCAAGTGACGGCGGCGCAACAAGTACCGATCGCGCACTTCCTTCGGTTTCAAAAACCCCCGCGCTTTCAGCGAGCAATAGCGCTTCATCGCTCACCACAACTTGATCCACGTTTACTACACCATCACCGGTTGCAAATGGGTCGACATATTCTCCAGGCGAGCGAGGGGAGCGCGTGCGCACCGTCATCTGCGCAAGTGTATCAATGGCAAAGGTCATACTGCTTGAGAATCCCTCAGCCACCGATATGGGACCGGGCGAAGGGTTGGGGTTTTGCGGTGTCACCTCATACGTTTGGTCGGTACTGTACCCGGCACGCGAAACCTCAATGGCATAGTCACTTCCCTCCGGCGCACCGGGCAATATGAGTTGACCCGCCGCATTGGTATACGCCACCACGTCAATCGCCGGATCAAGCGTGGGATTCGTTACCTGTACGCGAGCGGTCGGAACCGGCATACCCAGCGCATTGATTGCCGTTATACGTAATGTGCCGCCGGCAAGACCCCCAATACCGCGTGGCACGACATTCGTAACCAACGATACACTGCTTGTGCCGTGTCCAATATCCCACAGTACCTCGACTTTCGCTTTCTTATAATCGACCGATACCGTCTCTATGCCGTTTTCTTCCGGTACATAAGCGGGATCATCATAATACTGAATGAAGGTACGGCGCACATACGTATGCCCGTTCATTTCAATGGTCTCCAATTGAGGTATCGAGCCTGCCGGTATGCCACCCACCGTACCAACCGCATTGTATGAAAGAGAGCGGATGAACTCCAGTTGATCGCCCGCCAAGGTGAGCGCTGTCCCGCGCGCTTTATTGAGGGCAAGCAGATCAACACCCGCACGAAACATCCCGATGATCGCGGTAAACACCATCAACACGATCGCGATGACCAAGATCAGCTCAATGAGCGAGTAGCCGCGAGATTGTTCTCTGTGTCGGCATAGGTACATACGCTAAAACGCAGTCGTAATGGAGTAGATCGGTGAGATCATCGAAAGCGCGAAGAATCCGACCGCCGCACCCACGATAAGCATGAGAAATGGCTCGATGAATGTAGACATGTTCTTGGTCTTTTGCGCAATCTCGCCTTCATAAAAACGTGCGACCTCTCCAAGCATGTCCGGCAATTTACCGGTCTCCTCGCCAACCGCAAGCAGTTCGCCCATCATCGATGGATACAGATGTTCGTGCTTGAGAAATACGCTCGACATGTCTTTACCGGTCTGCACCTGTTCACGGGCTTCGGCGATCACTCGCTTGAAATGATGATTTTGCACCACAGCCTCGGTGATCTCAAACGCCTGCACCACGCCCACGCCCGCCGAAAGAAGCGAGGAGAGTGTTCGTGCCGCACGTGCGGCATTGATCTCTTTCGCCAATCCTTTGATCATCGGTATGTAAAGGAGTGCGGTGTCGAGAAGGTCTTTGCCCACCCGGGTGCGCAATCCGTATATTCCCCCACCCAATGCCGACACAATGAGTATCAAAAAGAGCACCGTGTTATTAATAAGGAAATCGCTAAGTGCAATAATGAACTGCGTTGAGAGCGGCAAGTCAACACCCATGTCAACAAACGTCTCGGTTAGTGTCGGCACAATGAACATGAGCATCAGGGTACCGATGATGCCGAGCGTTGCAACAATAATGGCGGGATAGATCATTGCACCGCGAATTTTTCGTTTGAGCTCATAGGCACTTTCAAGTTGAGCGGAGATGGTCAGAAGCGCCTCCGCAAGCTGTCCCGACTCCTCACCCGCGCGCACCATTGAGACGACCAGCGAATTAAAGACCGTATCGTGTTTTTCGAGCGCGGTGTGCAACTCGCCCCCTTTCGTGATCTCATCTTTAATATCGTTGATAACTTTTTTGAGTTTGAAATTTTTTGTCTGACGCGCAAGCACATCGAGTGCGCGCGAAAGCGACAACCCCGCCGAGAGCATAACGGAGAGATTACGGGTGAACAGGATCTTGTCGGTCTCTTTGATCCGTCCGAATAGCTCATTCAGCTTCTCGATCGAAAGTCCCCCGGCACCAAACACACCACCGCCACCTTCATCGACGGTCACCACGGTCCCTCCCTCCTTGCGCACCATGCCGTATACCTCAAAACGATTCTCCGCCTCAACCGTGCGGGTATAGGTCGCACCATCAGCATTCGTTGCGGTATACGTAAATTTCATTGGGAGATTAGGGGAGTTAGGATGTAGGAATGAGGAGTTAGAAAATAAGAAGCGAGCATTCGAGATTAGTTTTCAAGTGTCTGAGATAGATCTCTAACTCCCTAACCTTCCTACATCCTAACTCCCTAGTTCATTCATTGATCACCCTGAGCACATCCTCAATTGTCGTAATGCCCTGCGCCGCCAAGAAAATACCATCTTCAAGCATGGTGAGCATTCCTTCTTCGCGTGATTGTGCTTCAATGTCGCTTGCCGGCTTGCCAGCCATAACCAGTGCACGGATCGACGGCGACATCTTCATTACCTCATGAATACCCACACGCCCATGATAGCCATCGGCACACGTGTCAGAAGGAACCGCTCGATAGAACGTAATATCTTCGAGTTTGTCGCTTTTGCCGATGATACCTTCGGTACGCAGTGCCTCCACAACCCGGTCGGTATCAGCTTGTCCTTTGAGGGTCACCGCTTCTTCTTTACTTAATGTGTACGGCTCTTTTTCGTCACATAGTTTTCGTACCAATCGTTGTGCAATGACTACCTCAACGGTCGAAACAAGCAAGAATGGCTCAACACCCATATCGATCATGCGCGGTATCGCACCGGCCGCGGAATTGGTATGCAGAGTCGAGAGCACCAAATGCCCGGTAAGCGCCGCATTGACTCCCAAACTCGCTGTCTCATGATCGCGAATCTCGCCTACCATGATAATGTCGGGGTCTTGACGCATAAGCGTGCGCAAGCCGTTTGAGAACGTGAGCCCGATCTCAGGACGTACTTGGGTCTGATTGATGCGCGGCATTTGATACTCGATCGGATCCTCTACCGTCGAGATGTTTACGTCCGGCGTATTTAGAATATCGAGCATCGTGTAGAGTGTGGTCGTCTTGCCCGAGCCGGTCGGTCCGGTTGTTAAGATCATGCCGGTCGTGTGCTTGAGCGCACCATGGATGCGCTCAAGTGCCGTGCCGTGAAAGCCAAGTCCTTCGAGCGTATAGCCGCCCCCGCCCTCACGCAAAAGACGCATCACCACTTTTTCGCCGTAGTAGGTCGGCAAGGTCGAAACACGAAATGACACTTTTTCACCGTCGATCTCCATTTTGAAGCGACCGTCCTGCGGCAGACGTTTTTCATCAAGCTTGAGACTGGAAAGCACTTTGATGCGGGCGGCGATCGATGCCGCCGCAGTTGCCGGCAAGGTCATCGCGTCGTGCAGAATACCGTCGATGCGATACCGCACCAACACCTGCCCTTCCATCGGCTCGATATGGATATCGGATGCGTTTTGAATGATCGCGTGCTTGAGTAGTGCGTTGACGATACGTACGACCGGCAAGTCCTCCGCCATCTTCTTCAGACTTTCGGCGGATACTTCGTCGCCCTCCTCGTCGAGCACCGTGATCGATGCGCTCTCGCGTTCGATCAGGTCCCCAAACTCGTCCTTGAGCGTTTTTTGGTATTGCAAAAGCGCATGCTTGATGGAGTCGCTGTCGGTAAGGCGCGGGAGGATCTTGAGATTGAGTTTCTTCTTGACGAACTCAATCGCCTGGAGCGCCTCGGTGTCCATCATCGCCACTTCAAGCTCGTCGCCTTTTTTGTTGTACGCAACGATGTTGTGATTGCGAGCGATCGGTTCGGGAATGAGCGAGAGCACTTCAAACTCGATCTTCTTGTCGTTGAGATTGATGAACGGCATTCCCAGCACATAGGACTGCATACGCCGCAGATCATCTTCCGAAAGCTCCCCCTTGCTCAGCAAGACCATCTCGGGAGAGATTTTTTTTTCTTCCGCTTCTTTTTCTGCGGTCTCATAGACACTGCGTGAGACAAGACCGGAATCAAGTATGAAATCTTTTAGTTGTGGTGAGTGTGCAAGCATAATAAAGAACGTATATGAAACATAAGAGCCGACACATTGCGACGCTTTACGACGCATCGCGCGACACTCACAAACCCCCGTTTGTTCATTACAAGTATATATGAAATTGAGTACTCTGTGCACGTGTGCTATCAACAAACATGTAAACGGCAATACGCGAGAATACGGATGCCTTTTTGAACTCCATGATTCGACTACTTACGCAATGTATGCATATTGAATCGACGTACTAAAAACGATCGCGCGGGCGTACGCCCGCGCGATCGAGTTACTAACGAACCAATACCAGCCTTTCCAATGTAGAGTCTATACGAGTGTAGAGTCTATACGAGCATCATTCGAACTCTTCAAGTCCTTCAACCCCTTCATCATCTAAGATGCGTGGGTCAATCCCTCTCGATTCACCTCCTGATTCATCATCCCCTCCATCTAACGCATGTTCTGGATTGAGTATCCCTTCCTCTATAAATGTATCGACTGGTTTCAGACCACCATCGTCTTCTTCTGGACCCCTTAAATCAAATGCTTCACTCATATTTTGCGTATGATTATCTTAACTAACAAAACGACTTTCTCATAAGGAGATAAGTCGCTTGATGGTGCCTTGCGGTAACAGTACCAAAGTAACGCATAGTATACACCTTGCTTATCCACAACCCCTCTCTATATACCACACACCCGCAGGCGATAGCGCGCGATGTGCGCGAGGAGAGAGATTCACCCAGTCACTAACATTGATCTTTTGAGCTTTGAAAAAGCTCTGCGCGAATGCGCCAGATCGATGTTAGTGCTGGGTATGTGCGACAGAGCGAGATGCTCCATCACTTCGCACATCCCGCTTTCCTATCCCCTGCGTGTGTGTGGGCGGGAGGCAAAGCCTCCCGCCCTACCAAATCATTTTTTCCACTAATCCCTAAATCCTAGCAATAATTTTTCATCTTTTCTTTTTTCTCTTTATCCTTCCGCCCTTGACCTTGCATGCAAGTGCATATATTATATTATCATATTACTTTTTAATATATCCGTATGGCTACTATATCCGTCCCGCTTTCGAAAGAACACCAGGAATCGCTCGACCAATTGGTTAAGAGTGGCGTTGCTTCGAATCGTGCCGCCGTGATGCGAAAAGCACTTGAACGACTGGCAGAAGATGAGGCGATCGAGGATGTGTTGCGAGCAGAGCGGGAAGTAACACAGGGCAAAGTGCTCAAAGGTGACACTCGGACCCTGCTTGGGCTTGACTAACCGCGCGTATGATATCCGTTCATCTCACCCCTCACTTCCGAAGGAAGTTCAAGAAACTCGAACGGACCCTGCAGGAGGAAGCGTTCGAAAAGATCGAGCTTTTCAAGAATCAGGATAATCATTCCCGCTTGCGCGTACATGCACTGAAGGGACACCTCCGTGGACGCCACAGCTTCTCGGTCAACTACCGCTACCGCATCGTCTTTATGTGGGAAGATGACACGAAGCAAGACTGCGCGATATTGCTCGCCATCGGCGATCACGCCGTATACGACTGAAACACATCCCCAGGTTTTGCCTTTTCTTCTTCACTAATTCCTAAATCCTAACCACCTGCAATTTTTTACTCTTTTCTCTTTCATCTCTACTCTTCCACTCTTCTCCTTCGACCCACCTTGTCACCGCAAGAGCGGAGCAAGATGCGCCCAAAAAACGTCATTCTTGCGCGACACACGACATATAGACCTATTTCTTGTATACTACCTCCATGAATCGCAAAACATTTAGCATCGTCTTTCAACCCGAACCGGAAGGTGGCTTTACCGTCACCGTCCCGACCATTCCCGGTTGCATAAGTTACGGTGAGACATTCGAAGAGGCTTCAGCGAATATTCGCGAGGCGATTCTTCTGTGTCTTGAGGATATGATCGCACGTAACGAACCACTCCCATCCGAATCCAAATCACCACTCCTCGGCTCGGTCGAACTTTCTCTGACTGACGTGCATGCCTAAGCAACGAACACCGAAAGAGGTTGTAACATTTCTTGAAAAGAACGACTTTCAGCGAGTACGGCAACGGGGAAGCCACGCAATCTATCGCCATCCCGACGGAAGATGGACGGTTGTGCCAATGCACAATCGCGACCTGCCACCGGGAACTCTGCGGGGGATTTTGAAGCGCGCCGGACTCTCGCTTGAGAACCTCTAAGGCAAAGAATTTTTACATTTTTCTCTTCGACTCATACCCAACCCTTCACTAAAGTTTTACTCTTTTCTTTTTTCTCCACTAATTCCTAAACCCAAACCCCTACTATAGTTTTTACTCTTTTCTTTTCCATCTCTACTCTTCCTTTCCTCTCTTTCGACCCACCTTTACCGCCACGAAGGCGAAACAAGATGACCCGAAATAAGGGCCGGAAACCATTCCGGCCAAGTTGTTGGGGTGGTGTAGAATCCGAAACCATCGGACCACCACCCCTGCCACGCATTGCGCGTGGCTAAAACCATTGCACCGCTGTGAGGCGGGTGCGTACCTGCCTCGCGCGTGCGTCCCGCGCGAGGGCTTTAAGAACAACGTAACCGCTCATCGGCCGAGCACTACCGCATGCGTCCATACGATAGCGCTCGGCGTCGTCTGAACGCGGTTACTTTTTCAAGTACCGAATAGCAGCCTCCGCTATTGCCGCTGTAATGCGACAATAGTGGTAGTGGTGGGATGTTGCGTCCTGCACCATCCCCACATGGAGATGGCCACGGTGGATGCACATAAGTCCCCCTTCCATCCAGGGACCGCCAGAGTAGTGGGAGACAGGCGCGAAGCCCGTCCCGTCGTTCGTCGAGTTGCGGTGTTGTGTGGACAGCTTCCTGCCCATGTATTCCGAAACCTCGACGTTTGGCTGCTCCGTGAGGAGCCACGCTGCCGCTTCTTCTTCGTCGCGCGGCTGCGCCGCGTGTGTCGCGGTGACAACGACCGGGAGGCCTTCGGACCTCCATTTGGCGAGAGTCTCCTTGTACCCAGAATCCAACCACTTGAGGAGACGGCCCTCGGCTCTCATGAGCATCACCTTCGCGGCTGGTTCCTCGGACCTCTCGAGGAAGCTGACGGCTTCCTCGAGAGTCGGGAAGTTGTGTGTCTCTTGTGTTCTGGTGAAGAACACCGAGAACCCACCCCCCTCACGGAGAGCCCGGCGACGTAGTTTTCCACCCCTCCAGTCTCTATTCTCGCAGTGGGCGATATATCGCCCGTAGCGAAATAGGCTGGTGGCGCGCTCCTGGGCGTCCCAGTCCCGCCGCGCGAGAGGGCGATTCTCTCTCCGAACGTACGACTTGACCGCCGCAACCATCTCCTCCGTGGAGGAGAAGTCCCGACGGAGGAAAGGGGTCCCGACGAAGTTGTCGGGGTCCTCTCCGAACTGGTAGAGGACTGGTAATTCTGGGTCATCGAAGTACCCCACTACCGTTTCATCTGAAGCGATTTTTTTGAGCTCGACGTACATATCTCTCTCCCACCAACCGAGCGCACCTGCGTCTGCGGTCGGCATTATGTTTCTCACCCTCAACCCCTGCGGGCATGGGCGCGGCGCGGGATGCGCCTAACCGTTTACTCCCCTTGAAGCGGGGCTTCCAGGGTTAGCGACGGCCAGCGCACACCCATACTCGAATCAGTACACAGTAGGTAGTGAACCGAGTATGAGTGTGCGCTTTTTCCTCTGTTTCGACCCACCTTGTCCACCGCGAAGGCGGGGCAAGATGAGCCGAAAAAAGGACTGGAACCTGAGCTCCAGCCAAGTAGTTGAGGTGGTATAGCGCCCAAAACCATCGGACCACCACCCCAGCCACGCATTGTACGTGGCTAAAACCATTGCACCGCTGTAAGGCGGGTGCGGACCTGCCTCGCGCGTGCGTCCACGCGCGAGGGCTTGAAGAACAACGTAACCGCTCATCAGCCGACCACTATCGCATGCGTCCATGCGATAGTGGTCGGCGTCATCTGGGTGCGGTTACAATGCTACCGCTTGGTGCAGTAGCGGTACTCGGTGGGACGGCGTTTCCCGCGCGTCTTCGCCCAAAGGGCGTTGACGAGGAGAAATATGTCCCACTTCCTCGAGTCGCTCGCCCCCGCGAGCAGGACGCGGAGATCATCGACCGTGATGATCTCCGCGTCCATGAGCGGAGTACGCCCGAAGAGCTCTCCCCACGAGGCACCCTGGGCGACGAGGATGCTTCTTGCCTCCCGTCGCCAGAGCACCTCTTCGGTACCCTCGTCGAGGAAGCGCTTGAGCTCCTCGTCGAGGGTTGCAACCTCCTCGTCGTGCCCCCACTCCTCGAGGGAGCGACGGAGCGCCTCCCGAGCGGTGTTGCCCCTGTGGGTGAGGAAGCGTGCCTCACCCCGTTCCACCAACCAGTGGAGGTCATAACCGCCCCTCGCAGACTTCACCGCCGCGCGGTAGACCCGCGCGCTGCCGCCCCACTCGAGGTCGGGCATGCGGGAGCGACGAAGCTCCTGCATGCCCTCCTCGTCCTTGCACTGATCCGCTACGGTTTCCCGTGCGAACCAAGTGAGGGCTTCCCTCGCCTTCCCGTAGCCCGATGGGGCGTACCCCAGCAAGCACGAGGCGGCGGCGATGACGCCCGCCTTGCGCGGGTCGGCGTGCCGCAGGAGGGTGTTGGCGGCGAGACCGCCCGACACGAAGAGCACGGGGTAACCGAACCCCTCCAAAACCCGACGCGCCTTCCAGATCGTCTTGCGGAGTCGGTAGTCGGCGTCACCCGCACTCCTGAACCGCCAGGCAAACGCCCAGAGATTCAAGGTCGTGCGCGGCGAGCCGATGCCCGCTTCGCTTTGGGTGGTCTCAACCACCTTCGCAAGACACGGATAGTGCCGCGCCACCATCAGCCAGAGGCAGAAGTGGCGGACGCGGTCCACCACCTGGCGCGCTCCCTTTCGGGAGAAAAGCCGGTGGCGGTAGTAGCGGTTCTGCACCTGGTACTCGGGGCAGAACAGGTGACGAACTGCGGCAAGGTTCTGGGGCAAGTTCGAAAAGCCCGAGACCCTCATCGCATCGCGTACCTCGTCGGTCAGCGCGGGCCAGTCGATTCGCACGAGGTTGCGCCGTGCGACGGCCTTCCCCGTGAGGGGACAGCGGTAGCCCAGAGGCAAAAGCCCCTCGTGAGTGCGACGCGCGAATGCGCGCCGTGCGGCGAGCACGACCGGGTTCCATCGCTGCTGAAACGAGGAGTATTTGAGTTGGTGCGACTCAAAGGGCGCAACCGCGCGCTCGAGCCGCACACGCGTGCGGAAGCACGCGTGCCTGTCTCCTTCGTGGAGCTTGCTCGCCACATCGATTGCCGGTCGGGCGAGCGCCGCGACTGACCGTTTCCCATATTTTTCGTTCGCGAGGTGCGAGCGCGCCCTCTCGAACTCCTCGATGATTTTCTTCACTTTCTCCACATCCGCCACGAAGACGGAGTGTTCGAGGCGCACATTCCGGTACGCCTCTGCGAACGCCGCCCGACCGTAGCCGGGAAGCGAAAAGGTCAAAATCTCTTTCTTCTTCACGGGGATCTCTCCCTGTGGCTTCCGGCGAGGCGTCGCCATTGCACTTCTCCATTCCGCCTGAATGGAGCGTGGTTGGATCGCCACCACAGCGACCCATGTGAGCATTCAAATTTGAGAAACTTAAGTAATCACATGGGTGGATGAGTGAACTCATCCAGACCAAAACCTTTACAAGCATGTGCCGTGTCACATTGCTTGCGATAACCAGAGAGACCCGACACGGCGGGCGAGGAGTCGATCAGATATCGAACTGATCGAGCTCCTCGATGGAGGCGGGGATGGTGAGGACGGCGCTCTCGCCGTCCAGCACCCGCGCCAAGTCCCGCATGAACGCGGGCTTGGCGAGGTGGCGGAGCGAGAAGCGCCGCCCCAGCTCCCGCATGGGGAGCATCCCGAGCCGGCCCAAGAGCTCGGCGCGGGAGAGATCCCGCCTCCTCATCTCGAGAGGGAGGGCGATCGAACGACCCTCCCCCTCGAGCACGAGCCGCACCTTGACCGGCTCAGCCGCCCGCCGCTCGAGGCGACGGGCGTGAAGCCAGTTCGCCGCCGAGGCGGCGAACGCTCCCACGGCGCCGAGGGCGCCGACGGCGCCCGTCACGGCGCCGAGCCCGTCGCCCCACAGGGCGTTGAGCTCGGCAACGAGCCACAACAGCAACTCCATTCCAAAAACCCCGCGTTTCTTAAACTGACCGGGGTCTCCCGAAAAAATGCCGTGTTCCGCACGGCGCGGTGACTGGGGATCTGCATTCGCAAAATCCCTCATGAACAGTTGAGTATGAGTTGCTTCAACTACTCATGAGGGATCGGGAGTACATGCCATGCACTCCCGACCAACCACCCGAGGTTCCAGCTCGAGTGGGATTAACCATGTGACGAATTGTTAGAGGAGTCGTCACATCTCCCTATTCTCAGACCCCGATCACCGACCGGAGCCTGTTGAGCCAGGTGGTGGCTTCCACCACCACCTCGGCTCCGGACTCCTCGGGCGTCCAGTGGGTGCGGAGGTGGAACTCCACCTCCACCCATTGTCCGGCCAGGAGGACCGAAATGAAGACACTCGGGTCGCCCGCGCGACGGGCGGACCCGGCGTAGGTCGAACCAGGCCGGGCTTCGGCCCGGACCATGGGCATGCCAGCGCGATCCTTGGGGAACTGCTCCCCCAGAGAATCGAGCTCCGCCGCCGCCTTGACGGCGGCGAAGGCGGCGGCGACCGTGCCGCCGCCAGCACGGGGTTCTGCCTCCCTGAGGAGGCGGTAGACGTGCACCAACGAGTGCACGTCCTCATGAGCGAGTAGTTCTCGCCCAGTGAAGCCGTGCCGGGCGAGGATATCGTCCTCGCCTTCGGACACGACCGCGTTGATGGTCTCCCCGAAAAACTCGGGGCAGACGATAGGCACTCCGAAGAGTGCCGGATCGCCGCGATACTCGAGGACCGCGGGGTCCCCCGAGTCGGGGTTGAGGAGCCCGTAATGGGCTCCCATTGGTAGCGTCCAGAGGAGGATACCTTGGGCGTCCTCCTCGAGTCGGGCCCGATCCCCATTGACAGGGTCGTAGCCGACCCCGTCTTCGCTGATGGCGGCGCGCATACGCGCCGCCATCTCGAGGCCGAGAATCCCCTTCAAAGTGAATTCGATCGTGAACATGGCATTCTCCTGGTTGCCATGTGGTGCGGTCACTAAGGCAGACCGCGTCTCCGTGAATCAAAACCCTCGATGCACCGAGTGTGACTCGGCAAACGGGTGCAAGCATGCGCTCACGCACCGCGGGCTTCGATTTCTTGGGACTCCCTCCTCGTTTTGAGAACCCCTGCGCAGGAACCGATCGTTGTGAGATTCGTTATGGATTGTTTCTCTGATCCTCGGTCTCTGCGCAGGAGGCGGGACACCTTCGGCACGATGCCGATACTGGTCCCGTTCCCTTCAATACATTGCTACTTCCAAGCATGTCTCGTTGAGACTGCTTAGGTTGATTGTTCAAGTTTTTGCAGTATTATGAATGCATGACTCAAGACACTGCGGACAAACTAATGAAAGAAATTCGCGGACTCAAACGAGAAGTGGCTCGTTTGCGTTCAATTGTCGACTGGGAGAAGGCGCTTGAAGACACCCCCTATGATGACGAAGAACTTAGTCCTGAATTCGTCAAGATGATTCTCAAGCAAGAACGCGACATTCGCACGGGCAAGGAGCCGATCTATCACTTTGAGCCGCGCAGTTTTGCACAACGCCTCAATACCTAGCTCCAGCATATGCACTCCTTGCCACCGATTCGCTACTCCAAAACATTTGTGAAGTCATTGGCGAAGATGCCAAAGGCGGTGCAAGAAAAAACCGAGCAAGCAATCTTGCTTTTGCAAAGTGACCCGGCACATCCTAAGCTGCACACCAAAAAGCTTAGTGGCTCATTGGCGAGTTTTTATTCGTTTAGGGTGAGCAGAGAATACCGCGTGGTTTTTCGTTTGGCATCGCGGCGCATTATTGAACTAATGCTCATTGCCCACCGTAAAGACATCTATCGCAAACACCTCTAGGGACTCCGTGTGGCGGGCGCGCAAGCCTTCGGCTTGCGCGTC
>PWVU01000099.1 GCA_003561715.1 Candidatus Kaiserbacteria bacterium
ATCTCGTTCACTCCCTTATTGTTTGTAATTGCTCTCTCGATCGCTCGACGTTCCGCCAGATCAATGTGTTTTGCCATATTCCCTGAATGTTAGAGTGTTCGGATTGAAAGGTCAATATTGCGCAACCGCGTATGGTATCAAACCGACAAAGGGGATGACGATGAAAGGACGTTTGGCTCAAGTCTTCATGGTGCAAGGCCTCAAAGACATGTGTCAGGATGCTACCTTGGTCCGTTACCGACCGGGTGGCACTCGGCTCGATCGCGTTGCCGTTTTTGATGGCGTATCGTTCGGCAAGTTGGCATCTGGGGGCACCTTGGCAGCCCACGCTGCCTTGCGTGCGTTTCAGCGGCGGGTTCCACTGCGCGAAGCGGCCAAGCTCGCTGATGAGGCGATTCGCGAGGCCATTCTTGACAAAGGACTGGACATCACGGATCCCCGAGAGTGCTTCGCCACAACGGCGATTGCCGTCGACTTTGACTTCGACAACCGCACACTGCACTGGCTCTATATCGGTGACGGGCTGTTGCTCGTCATCAACAAGGACGGTTCGTGGTGTGAGCCCGCGATTCGTCCCAAACAGGACGAGGCAATGCATCGGGCGCTCTTCAAGCTGCGCGGTCAGGGATTGTCCGTTCAACAAAAGAGAAGGGAGGTTGACGGACATATCGCGTCGGCTCGTTTTCTTGCTAATCGCGAGGCATCAAGATTTAGTCTTCTCAATGGTGACCCCAAGGTGTTGCAGGTTATGCAACGAGGGGTCATCCGACTGGACGATATCGCGCACGTGATCGTGGCGACCGATGGACTCGAGTTCATGCCCGTCTCTCTTGAGGAAGACCGGATAGAGCGGTTCGTGTCGGTGATCGCGGAGGGTGGCGACTTGGCTGACATTCATCGCCAGATCGTTGCTCAATTTGATGGTGATGATTACCACGAAAAGATCATCACCGAGAAACGTGGTCCCGACGACGCTGCCGGGATCCATGTTATGATCGAAGGGTGAAAGCTTTCTTCGATCTCGACCACACGCTTCTGCAGACGGACGCTTTGGGTAAGGAGCTCAGATGTGCGTTTGCAGAGGCGGTGGGTCAACCGATTTCCACTCCGGTCTGGGACCGGACACTTCAAGCCGCGATTGACGCTGGGTACACCCCGGAGCGTCACGCGGCTTGCCTTTTTGGGGAAGGTATAGAGATCTCCAAACAGGCGTTAGCGCAGATCGATGCGTCACTCAGAGATATTTCAGCGTTTGTTTTTACTGATGTGGTGACGTTTTTAGAAAAACAGAGAGAGGCCGGCAATGAGGTGTGGATCGTGAGTTACGGCGCATCTTCTTGGCAGCATTTTAAAATTGGTCGATCGGGATTGGGTAAATTTTTTTACACAGAAAATATTATTATTACCGAACATCATGGGAGTAAGGCGCACATGATAGCAGACAACATCGCCACTAATGAGTCGTTTTTATTTGTTGATAATAAACCACCAGAAGTAGTGGCGGTTGCGGAGAGGTTTTCAATTGCTACATGCTACCTCATCAATCGAGCTCCTCTCGATGTGTATCAAAACGAACACCACCCGGAACGAGATAGATGGTGGGAAACCATTATGCTTGCAGAATCTCGGACTCAGTTTTTGCCTTTACCGAGAAATGTGATTGAGATAACCACGCTCGAGGAAATCGACCGACCTGCATAACCTGCACATAATTGCCGATATCGGGGATCGTGCAACGTAATAGGTACTCAAATTGTAGAATGGTGATACGTCTATCGTGGTCAAGAGTGTAGTTGCCCAAAAGCGAGCGGGCGACACTTTTGAGTGTCGCCCGCTCAGTATGTGGGGGTAGATGTTTTATTGGGGGTAGATGTTTTATTGGTTACACCAACCCCGCGTCTTTCAACGTCTTGTACGCACCGTTCTTGTTGATCGTTTTGATGGCTTTGGTAGAGAGGGAGACGGTGACGTGCTTGTTGAGTTCCGGCACAAAAATGCGGCGTTTGGTCATATTCACCTTGCGGCGCACATTGCCGGAGGGATTGAATTGTGTCGCACGTACACGGTTGCTGTAACGACCGCCTACTTGCGAGGTTTTATTCGTAATGGGACATGTTTTTGCCATACAATGATGCTGTTACGGATTTGTTTGTGTCGCACGATAGTACCACGCACCACGCACCAATGCAAATTGCTTGGTTTTTCGTTTCCGGTTTCTTGTTCCCGGCAAACCCTCAGCACCTTGTTTTGCGGTATTCGGTGGGATGGGCGTGATTCACAAGAGGCGAACAATGACCGACCAAAAACACACAACTGGCAACAAGCAACTAATTCGTGGTATAACGGAGCAGCATGGAGCCAATTACATTGTTTATCATACTTGCCCTCATTTTCTCGATCGTTATTCACGAGGTGGCGCACGGCTTTGCCGCCGATCGCCTGGGCGATCCGACTGCGCGCCTGCAAGGACGCCTTACGCTCAATCCTATAAGCCATGTAGATCCGCTCGGCTCCATTATCATTCCCGGACTTTTGGTCTTGACCGGCGCAGGCATTCTCTTTGGTTGGGCAAAGCCGGTGCCGTATAATCCCTACAATCTCAAAAATCAACGCTGGGGTGAGGCGATGGTGGCCGGTGCGGGACCTGCGGTTAATGTGCTCATCGCGCTTTTCTTCGGACTCCTTATTCGGTTCGATGTTCTACTTGCCTTTGGCGGCGCGGAGATGGTCGCGCTTGCGTTTTATATTGTCTATATCAATGTCTTGCTCGCGCTCTTCAATATGATCCCTATTCCTCCGCTGGATGGCTCCAAAATTCTCCGCGCGTTTCTGCCCTATAAAGGCATGATGGCAATGCAGCGCTTTGAAGCGGCGAGCGCGCAATACGGCTTCCTGTTTCTCTTCGGGTTTATCTTTTTGTTTGTATTCTTCCTCTGGCCATACTTTGCGGCATTGCTACAGAGCATTGTATTTCTGATAACCGGTCAAGCTCCCGGGATCTTATAAAAGAACGTGGTTGGTCGGATGTACTCGGTGCTATATAGTAGTATGCACGTATGAAGTATGTACTTGAATATATACCACGCTGCCTCGTCGCCTACCGTACGCGGCGACTTGCAGGAGTAGCGGTCATGACCTATATCGTTTCGCTCGGTGCGAGTTTGGCGCTGGTCGGGTTTTTTGGACTTGATGCGGTGATGAAAGCAATGACCGAGCCCGACCTTACTATATGGCTTGCGAGTTTTTCGACCATTGCACTTATTGCTTACGGCGCCACGAAGTGGTATCTGCGTGACGTGCTCATTGAAGCGAATGTGCGTGAAGGATTGTTTTTTGGTGCAATGCTGATACTGTTCGGGATTGCACTCGATATGCTTATTGTGGTACCGCATGCATACGTTACAGCATCAACTACGGTATTAGAGTTCTATAGCAAACCGTTTTTTATGATCACAGTTGTGATTATTTTGGTCGCCTGCGCTCTCGCAGGGCTTATGGAAGAAACGATTCGTCATGAGGCGCGTTAGTGTATCGAAAGCGATAGTATGTGGGATTGTGATGATGCGTGAACGTCAACCGTTCTGCTATACTTGCGAAGTATCAAATTGATAATTGCTTGCTCCCATGTTTTCCTCGTATACCCTCGCTCGTTGTTTTTTTACGCCACCATATTCATGGCCGGTGCGGTCGTCTTGGTCATTGAGATCCAGGGTGCACGCTTGCTTGCACCGGTATGGGGCTCAACCGTATACGTATGGTCGTCACTCATTACGGTGACTATGGCGGCGCTGTCGCTGGGGTATATACTCGGCGGTAAATTGATTGATTCGCGACCGGGACATGCGCTCTTGTACGTCACCGTGATCGCGACCGGTGTCGCCACCTTTCTAGCGCTCCCCGCGCTTCCGAGTATCTACCGAGTCACCGAAGGGCTCGGTATTGTCTGGGGACCATTGGCAGCAACGACTCTTATATTCGGATTACCGCTGACGTTGCTTGCCATGGTGACCCCGATATCGCTCAAGCTCTATGTTGAAGAATTGAAGTCGTTGGGCGCAACCTCGGGATGGCTGTACGCAATCGGCACCGCCGGCTCGCTCCTCGGAAGTCTTTTGTCGGGGTTTGTGTTCGCGTCCCATTTTTCCGCACTGAACGTGTTTCATGGCACCGCTCTTTTTATGGTTGTCTGGGGCGGCATCGGATTGGCTATGACTGCATTTCTTGAAGCGTATGCAACCAATCTGCGGATCGCCAGTATTGTAGTACCGCTTTTGATTCTTGCGGTGATTGCGTTTCAGGATCCGACGCGGCTTATGCAGACGCAAGCTGGAGTGCCCGAAGGCGCGGCGCTTCTCACCCAAACGCCCGATCGAGAAGAGGTCGAAGGCAGAGATGCCCGGAGTGCTATTTTTGCTCCACCCTCAGCTGCTCGGATTGCGCCATCTATTCCGTCACCGACCGGGTTCTCTAGTAATGGGATGCCGCAGTTTCCAATCATCTTTTCTTCTCGTGGGACGACGGAGGCGAATGTTGTTTTGCACGAGCGCAGTTTTTACGGTGATGTGATGGTGTTTGATTTCGCCGAACACGTTCGCTGCTTTATGATCGATGGCGCAAATGAGAGTTGTTGGAATTTTGAACGGAAGCTCCCGTCGGAGTATGTGCATGATATGGCATACATACTGACAAACAGCGGACGCGAAGTGCGTGATGTGTTGGTGATCGGCTCGGGCGCAGGCACGTTTTCAAAGTATCTCGATAGCGAGGGGCATCATGATATTTCAGTAGACAATGTGGAAATCAACCCGGTGATGGGTGCGGTAGCCGAGCGGTATTTTGGATTGGCTGAGAACGTACCGACCACAACAACGATCGATGACGGTCGACACTTTTTGGGGAATGCGACCAAAAAGTACGATGTCATTATTCTCGATATCTGCTATGTCAATCAAGCAAATGTGCATTTGTGGACCAAAGAGTTCTTTGCACTCGCCAAGGCGCATCTGAAAGATCCGGAGAACGGTCTCATTATGGCAAGTCGTGGTATCAGCAACGATCCATCGTCTGACCGTCTCGATCATATGGTAGCTAATGCGCTTTCAACTCACTTCACGAATATTTATTCTGCGGAGCGGATCAATCGCGCAGTGCCGAATGATTTCGGCATGGGCGTCTTCATTGCCTCGGGTGCCCCGGTCGCGCTCACCGAGACCGGTGGACGGATCGGCTCGGTAGCAATTCGCTCGTTTGACGCTGACGCAACGCAAGGTATTTCATCTGACGATGGGCATGGGCTTATTTTGCAACTCTCCGCGGGGGCGACTGATGGTATTCGACGGCAGACGCGAGAGAATTTCGGTGAGCGATTGTTGATGCCGCTCTAAGGGGATAATCTCGACTTTGACTTTATCCACATACGCGCTCATTGGTAAGGGTGGCTAAGTTTCCATAAACGCATATACTGTACATACACCATCACGACAGATGCGACAAGCATCTGTGGTGTTTTTTGTATTTAGCTCTTTAGTACATCGCGATATACCATGCAACTTCCCACACCCTCAACAACTGCGCATCTCGTATCTCGCATTGCACGCATCTCCCGTGGCACAGGCGCTGTTCTTGTTGCTCTGGCCCTTACCTTTGGCAACACCCCACTCCTCCCCACACCCTCAGCCCATGCCTCGACCCTTACCATCGTCCTCACCTCAGGCACCACCTGGGAGGTACCCGCCAACTGGAACCCCGACAACAACACCATCCACCTTATCGGCGGCGGCGGTGGTGGCGGGCGCGGCACGAACGGTGGAAATGGTAACAACCAAGGCCGTGGCGGCGGCGGCGGCGGAGGAGGAGGAGGCTACCGTGTCATAACCAACTTCGACCCCGGATCCGCAGAAACCATCACCTACGCAATAGGTACCGGAGGTACCGCTGGAACCTCCGGAGCAGGAGGTCTCGGCGGCACCACTTCCTGGAACAGTGGTGCACACACGGCGACAGGCGGCGGTGGCGGACAGACCAATGCCTCCGGTGGCGCAGGTGGATCAGGTGGTACGGGAACACGCACAGGAGGCGCTGGTAACAGTGCCGGCAATGGCTCCGGTAACAACGGTGGCGGCGGCGGTGGCGGTGGCGGCGCGGCAGGCGACATTGCGGCGGGTAATCCGGGTGTTGTCGGTACCGCAGGTGGCGCGGGTGGTGCCGGAGGCGCCGGCAACGGCGGTACCGGCAACGGCGGCGGCGTGGGGGGTGACGCAAACTCCGGCCCCGGTGGCGCGGGCACCAGCCTCTCTTCCAGCCCTGTAGCCGGCGCGGGCGGCGGCGGTGGTGGCGGTCTGGGTGGTGCGGGGCAAGGTACGGCAGGTGCGGTCGGCGGCTCCGCAGGCGCGTATGGCGCAGGCGGTGGCGGAGGCGGTGGAGGCGCACGCTCCGCAAATGGTGGCAACGGTGCCGCCGGCAACCCCGGTGTTATTGTTATTACCTATGAACCAATTCCCGCCAATATCAGCGGCACGCTCTACGAAAGCGATGGCACCACCGAAGACACGGCGGGCGGGCGCACCATTGCTTTGAGTGTGAATGGTGACACCCCCATCACCACAACGACCGACACCAACGGCGACTACCTCTTTGAGGATGTTGCGGGTGTAGTTCCCGGTTCCATTCTTACTCTTTGGGTGGATGATGCAACAGCTAATGCAAGTGCTGTGACTGTGTTCGATAGCGGAGTCGGTCTAACCGGGTTCGATCTCTTTATTGATCACGTCGTACTCCGCACGGAGTCTGCCGCCACAACTCTCACCAACGCCGACCTGGCGGTATTTGATAAAAATGATGATGCACAGATTCCATATACGGTTTCCGGGATAGAGCTTATCGTAGATCCGGGGTATGCCCTGTTTGTGTGGCAGAATACAACGTTCGAGCCCGGTGGTCCTGTTCTGATGAGCGGAAGCGGATCTGCAGAGCCCGATGGCGCTTTCGTGCTCGGAGATTCTTCTACCTATCGAGCCGGTACCTCAACGACGATCGCCGGAAGTTTGCATATCGCAGCTGACGCGCAATTCGTCGCGGGTATGGGAACCACGACTTTCATTGCGACAACGAGCGGAAAGACCATCTCGGGAAATCTCACCGGCGCATCTCAGCTTGGGAATATTGTGTTTGATGGTGTGGGTGGCGAGTGGACATTTGATGATAACGCAACGACGTCGAACCTGTATATACAAAATGGTGTGGTCACCGCGCCCCCGCTCCTTTCTATACGTGGCGACTTGATAAAGAGTTCGGAAGCTGTCTTCGAGGCGGGAGGTAGTACGCTATTTATTGATGGCGGCGGTGGAGGCTGGTATGACGCGGCGTACGCCTACCGCATACCATTTACCATTCAGGCTTCACAAGTTGCGACCACAACCGACTCGTTTCCGATCGTGGCCACCAGCACTCTCTCAGAGTTGCGTCATATCTCACACGGAGGAAATGTCGAGCATGCTTCGGGATACGATATGGTATGGGTCGACTCCGACAACGAGACACTGCTCGCATTTCAGCAAGAGCTATATGCATCAACAACGGGGCGCATCGTGCATTGGATCAATACCGACCTCTCGTCGACAACAGACAAGACCATATACTTATACTACGGGAAATCAGGCGCCATAGATGAATCGGACCCTGCAGGAGTGTGGCCCTCCTACTACAAAGGTGTGTGGAATATGGCGGAAGATCCGAGCAGTACCGCCGATGGCCCTTGCGGAGGAGGAGATTTCCATGTATGTGATTCGACCGCATACGGAAACCATGGTGAGAGTACGGCAATGACTTCGGCGTTCCGGGTCGAAGGGTGGCTAGGTAAGGGGTATGATTTTCCCGGTGACGCCGGCTATATAATTGTTCCAAACGATGCGTCTCTCGACTTCCCCGGCACGGTTAGGCTTACATTTTCAGCGTGGACAAAGAATCGTGATTGTCAGAGTTCCGGTTCGAAATTCATCGAGGTTCGTTCATCTGGAGGTGCTTTCCCTGATATCATGCAGATCGAATGCCATCCTACAAAAGGAGGTGGTGTTAATAGTGCGCTTACCACGGTTCAACACAGTAACGCGGTGCAGATAGAACTTGCAGGAACTACAGCCGTCAATGACGACACATGGCGTCATATTGTGGGTACTATCGACGGGACAGAGGTTAAAATTTATGTAGATGGTATTGAAGAGAATTCGGGCACCATGTCCAATCCGCCAAGCGCCTCAGGCTTTCAGGCAATTATGGGACATGGATTTGCCGCAGGCGCTCGACGTATGGACGGTATTTTGGATGATGTTCGCTTTCTACATGTCGCTTTGACACAAGCAGACATAACCACCATGTACAACAACACCCGTAGTAGTAAAGCTTTTTATGCAATGGGTCAAGCAGAAATGCCTTCAACTTCGGTTTCAATTGATGGTGAATTTACCGGCCCATCCGCCTTCGGCACGGTCGTGGTATCTGGCACCGGCACCACCACCATCGCGTCCGATGCCGAGATTCAAAATCTTACAATACAAGCGGGCACAATTGTCGCCCCCACCTCCCTCACCCTCACCGGCGACTTCACCAACGACGGTGTCTTTGATGCAAACGATGGTACCGTGACCCTTGCAGGCGACAGCGCGCAGACCCTTTCGGGCACCATGGTAGACGACAGCGCCTTCGGCAACCTCACCATTACTAACACCTCGGGCGACG
>PWVU01000118.1 GCA_003561715.1 Candidatus Kaiserbacteria bacterium
AGATTCATAAAGTCGATAACGGACCGTGACTTGAAGTCCAATTTCGGGTTACAAACTAAAAGAAAGCACGCCAGTCACACTACTCACTACCATCCACTAACTACACACCAACTATGAGAACCCTTATCGGCGAACTACGCCAACACATTGAAAGCGAAGTCACTATTCAAGGCTGGGTCGACGTTGCGCGCGACCAGGGCAAGATGGCATTCTTTGATTTCCGCGATCGGTCAGGGCGCGTGCAGGGCGTGGTCTTCGGTAAGCCCGAGGTCCTCGAGATCGCAAAGACGCTGCGTCCCGAGTGGGTCGTCTCAATTACCGGGAAAGTAAACAAGCGCCCTGAAAAGATGATCAAAGAAGGAGTCCAGAATGGCGACATCGAGCTTGAGATTACTGGAATTGAAGTATTGAGTGAGGCAAAAGAATTGCCCTTTGCAATGGACGCTGATATAAACATTGACACGCTCCTTGATTATCGCCCGCTTACCTTACGGCGGGAGCGTGAACGCATGATCTTCAAAGTCCAGCATGAGATCATGAAATCGTTTGCATCATTCCTCACCGATGAAGGTTTCACTGAGATCCAATCGCCGAAAATTATCGGTGAAGATGCGGAAGGTACCGGCGAGGTATTTAAGCTTGAATACTTTAAAGGACAAAGCGCATATCTCGCAACGAGCCCACAGCTCTACAAACAGATCATGGTCGGTATCTTTGAGCGTGTATTTACAACCGGGAACGTCTTTCGTGCGGAAAAACATTCGACAACGCGTCATCTAAACGAATACACATCGATCGACGCCGAGATGGGCTTTATCACCGATCACCACGATGTGATGCGAATGGAGATGCGACTGTTGAATCATATTGTCGAACACCTCAAGCAGTCCTGCTCTGATGAATTCGCTTTGCTTGGCGCAACATTCCCAAAGATCAAAGCCGAGTTCCCACACATGAAGCTTCGTGAAGCGCAGGAGCTTATCAAGAAAGAAACCGGTGCAGACAAAACCAACGAGCCGGACCTTGAACCGGAAGATGAGCGCTGGCTGTGCGAGTACGCCTCGAGAGAGCTTGAAAGCGACTTTATCTTCGTCACCCACTATCCTGTGTCAAAGCGTCCGTTCTACACCTACGAAGACGAGGCTGACCCTGGATTCACCAAAAGTTTTGACCTCTTGTTCCGAGGAGTAGAGATCACGACTGGTGGACAACGTCTGAATAAAATCGAGGATTACTACAAAAAACTAGAGTACAAAGGGCTAGATCCTGAAAACTTCAGTTTCTACCTGCAAGCATTCAAATTCGGCATGCCGCCACACGGTGGATGGGGAATGGGTCTGGAGCGACTCACGCAAAAATTCTTGGGACTCGCAAACGTGAAAGAAGCAACGCTCTTCCCGCGAGATATGAACCGCATCGATACCTTGTTGTCAAAACAAAACGAGGCATAATACGATACGTGCATGACCGACACCACCATTCACTTTGCAAACGGCTGGCTACTTGATCCACTGCTTCTCGCAGGCTACCGCGAGGCACTCAGTGATCCGTGCTGGAAATTACCAAGCAATGATGCGCGCACCGAAGCATTGAGAGCATATCGTGCAGAATGGCAGAAACACGGCGAGAGATTGATTGCTGACATGCAATCACTGCTCAAGCTTTCCTTCAAGGAGCAAGATATCACTGTGTATGTTGTTCACGCACTCAAGGCGGCAATCAGTGATCCGCTCATCCTACATAGTCGTTATGACCCAGACCTTGCCGTCGACGTCATAACACACGAAGTCCTACAATTGTCTTCTTATTAGAAATAATGAGGAGATAGATCTCAGACGTATACTTTGGAACGAAATGTTTCCTGAGGAAGAACTAACCGTGCAGAACCATGTCGTGCTGCATGCGGCGCACGAATTACTGTATCTCAACACACTGGAAGCGCCGGAGCGCCTGACCCGTGAGCGAGAGCGTATGAAAAAATTTCCCGACTACAACCGTTCATGGGAGATCGTAGATGAGCGCGGAGCAGAAGCGATACTCAATGAGTTTATAGCTCGATACTAAATAGCCGAACCTCAAACCTCCAGGTGGTGGTTCGGGGTTAGTTGGTGCACAGTACGTCTTCAAGCCGCACTGCACAGCGCGCTACCGCCCAGTACATCAGCCAGTAGGTGGCTCCGATTGGCTCGGCGATAAAGCAGAGCATAAAGAAAACACTCATCGTCATCCGCAACAGTGCGTCCAGACGCTGCAGCGCTATCTGTCGACGACGTTCGGGAGTTCGCAACCTCCTGTAACGCCTGTGTCGCGCAGCACAAAGTTCAATCATTCACTTTTTTCCTGGGAAATGAGGACTTACTGCCGGGTGGTATTTAGCCATATATTATTTATTATGTCAATACTAGGGTATACACCCACTCGCTTGTACAATAGATAATATTGTGTCTGGGTATCACGTTAAAACCGAGGTCTTTGAGGGACCGCTTGAGGTCCTGCTAGGCTTGATCGAAAAGCGCAAGCTCCTTATCAATGAGATATCGCTCGCCAAGGTGGCGGACGACTTTATTGCGTACATTCAAACCCATCAGCGCTTTCCGCTAGGGGAGACGGCGCAGTTCGTATTCGTCGCCTCAACGCTTCTGCTTATAAAATCCCGCTCGCTCTTGCCGCAACTGGAGCTTACCGAGGAAGAGCAAGCGAGTGTGGAGGAGCTGGAAGCGCGACTCAAGCTCTATCAGATCTTTCGCGGGGCGGGGAAGTCGCTTCAGCGTGACTTTGGAAAGCGCATGCTTTTTGCGCAGGCCAGGCGCCCCACGCCCGAGCCGGTGTTTTCGCCGGATACACAGACGAGTCTGCCAGGCATACACGACGCTATTCGCCGCGTACTGACCAACTTACCGAAACCCGCAGAACCCAAACGCGAGGCGATAGTCGAAAAAGTAGTGTCTCTCGAAGAAATGATCGACCGACTGACCACTCGTGTTCGCCAAGCTCTAAAGACCAGCTTTCATCACTTCTCCGGGCACGGCAATGGTGCCAAGCGGGTCGAGGTGGTGGTGAGCTTCCTCGCTATGCTTGAATTGGTCAAGCAGGGGATAGTAACTGTTGAGCAAGAATCGCACTATGCTGATATACTCATTGAAACAGAGAAGATAGGTACGCCACACTATGGATAACGATACACACAAACAACACAACGACTCGCAAGAGTCGAGCGATGTCGCTAGTGATAGCCAGCCGGTTATGCAAGAACTATCGCTTCCAAGCAAACTACTTGCGCTTCTTTTTTACAAAGGTGAACCTGAAACCATCCGCTCGCTTGCACGTGTCCTTGCAGTGAGCGAGGAGGAGGTGGGTAGCGCCGCAGATGCATTGCGCGAGCGACTTCTTGATAGCGGGCTTGCACTCGTGACCGATGGTGCCTCACTTGAATTGCGCACCAGCCCTGCCGCAAGCGAGATGATCACGGCATTGCGCAAAGACGAGCTCTCGCGTGACCTCGGAAACGCTGGCGCCGAAACGCTTGCTATTGTACTCTATAGAGGTCCGGTCTCTCGTGCCGAGATCGATCACATCCGCGGAGTTAATTCATCGTTCATACTGCGCGCATTGATGATGCGTGGTTTGGTGGAGCGTATCGACGACCCGGAAAATAAACGTACCTACCGCTACCGCGCCACAACCGAAACTCTTGCGCACCTAGGCATTAGCGATGTAACCCAGCTTCCCGATCACCATGTCGTTTCGAGTGAACTTACAGCCTTTTTCGAATCAGCGCGATCCTAAGCCAAGCTTCTCGTTTGATCGAATGGGGAACTCATTCCCGATCTTACAAGAGAAGAAGCGGTCGTATGATCTCCTGATTGCAGGGGTTTTGATAACCGGTCTTGCGGCAGTGGGGGTGTTTGCCACCTTCGGCCATGCACTCTTTTCAGAAGAGCTTCCACAAGAAGCGGCGGTTGTGCATGCGCCCGCCATATTGGAACCCGATACGGGACTTGCATTTACTCCGGGGGCATTTGATGGTATCGACATAACCGCGCGTAGTGCAATCGTATACGATGTTCGCAACGATGTGGTGCTGTATGCTCGCTCGGCCGAAGAGCAAATGCCACTTGCCTCGATCACCAAGGTTATGACCGCACTTGCCGCCAAAGATGTGCTTCCCGCTGAAACGATTGTCACCCTGACAGAATCTTCTGTTGCGACGGAAGGTAACTCGGGATTTGAGGTGGGAGAGCAATGGCAACTCGGTGATCTTTCCGCATTCATGATGATGACCTCTTCCAATGAAGCAGCGCAAGCAATTGCTCAGACAGTCGGCAACACACTCCGCACGCGTGAGTCGGCAATGCAAAGTGATGCACTTGATCGTCTTGCATTCGTACAGCGCATGAATTTAAAAGGACGTGATCTGAATTTGTCGCACACCGTGTTTGCCAACGCAAGCGGACTCGATGTTGACATTGCTTCTGCGGGCGGGTATGGATCCGTTCGAGATGTTGCGCGATTGATGAGTCACCTGATCCAACATCATCCCGATCTGGTCGAGTCAACGCGAAACACCGGTGCGCAATTCACTGCTGAAAACGGCAAAGTATACTCGGCACGAAATACCAATCAATTCGTACACAATATCCCCGGACTCATTGCCTCAAAGACCGGCTTTACCGATCTCGCCGGTGGAAACCTCGCCATTGCCTACGATACAGGATTCAGTCACCCGATTGTGATCGTGGTCCTTGGTTCAACGTGGGAAGAGCGTTTTTCAGATATTGAAACACTTCACACCGCAACACAACTGCATTTACGTGGCGCCGAGCGGTAATGCGGACACATACAAGTCACACATTTGTATATGACACTCTTTCTTTGGTTGCTTGCCTTAGGCGTATCCCTTGCACTTTTAACAAAGGGTGCGCAGTGGATGCTTGAGAGCGCCGAAAAAATCGGTGGTGCGCTCAAACTCTCTCCTTTCATCATCGGGGTATTACTAGTGGGGGTGGGAACCTCGCTTCCCGAACTCGTGTCGGCGCTGTATGCGGTGTATACCGGTGCAACAAATCTGGTCGTTGCCAATGCCGTGGGTTCGAATATCGCCAACATCCTCCTTGTTGTGGCGATTGCTGCTGTCTATGCAGGATATCTCAAAATGGAGGGGGAGACTATAGATGTGGACTTTCCGCTCCTGGCTGCAGGTACGGTGCTCGTTATCCTTATGAGTCTAGACGGCATCATTTCACGGACCGAATCAGCATTTCTGACAGTGGGAGTACTGTTGTATCTCGTATATGCAGTCCTTACCAAACGCCCCGAACAAGACGTTGCAAAACGCGCACGTGAGACAATATCTATACGCGAATGGAGTTTCTTTGTGTTTGGGATCGTGGCACTTGCAATCGGGGCAAAATACACCATTGATTCGGTGATCGCTATTTCAGACATCACCGGTATCGGCTCCGGGGCAATCGCACTCTTTGCCGTTGCGCTTGGCACCTCATTGCCGGAGCTGGTCACGTCAATTTACGCCGCCCGCCAGGGGAATGCCTCGCTCATTTTTGGTAACATATTCGGCTCTAATATGTTCAATATATTGGCAGTCATTGGTATCCCGGGGCTGTTCGCAACGCTCTCAATAGACAATGAGACTGCGCGCTTTGGTATTCCGGTTATGATCGCGGCTACGGTACTCTTTTTCGTTTCGGGACTCTCACGACGCATCAATCGTTGGGAAGGTATCTTCTTGCTATTTGTGTATGTCTACTTTATTGGAAGTATCTTCGGCTTATTATAACCTGAGGATAGTACGAGGTTGAAAAACGGGGATGTGGTATACTGAGCGAACTGAGCATCGTATGCGCAGCTGAACCCTGTCAATAGCCTTAGTCGCTCATGGAAATACTAGACGTCATCAAAGTGCTGTTACCGGCAACACTTGCGTTTTTTGTCGGTATTGCTATTACGCCTGTCGTGGCGCACTATCTCTATGCGTACAAAGCGTGGAAGAAACGTAGCGTCATTGTTGCAACTGACGGACACGAAGCGCCTATTTCGCAACAGCTCCATAACGACGAACAAAAAAAGACACCGCGCATGGGAGGTATTGTGGTGTGGTTGAGTGTCGCACTGGTGACCGGCGGCTTTTGGCTTTTTGCAGTGCTTGATGGAGCGCTCGCCGAAAAACTCAATTTTTTGAGTCGCAGTCAAACATGGCTCCCCCTTGCCGCACTGCTCTTTGGCGCATTGATCGGACTAGTCGATGATATCTATGCGGTCTTGGACCGAAGCGACCAAAAAGCGGGAGGATTCTCGGCATCCAAACGTCTCCTGATGGTGGGTGCGGCAGGCGCATTTGTCGGCTGGTGGTTCTATGAGAAATTAGGCATGTATGCAATTACGATCCCGTTTTGGGGACCCTTTGATATAGGCATACTGTTGATCCCACTGGTCATCGTGGTCATGATCGGCATCTATGCCGGAGGTGTTATAGACGGTATCGACGGTCTCTCTGGGGGTATATTCGCAACAATATTCACCGCCTATAGCGTCATTGCCTTTTTCAATCAGCAGTACGATTTGGCGGCTTTTTGTGCGGCTGTCGTTGGTGCAACGCTTGCCTTTTTGTGGTTCAACATTCCGCCTGCTCGTTTCTATCTTTCTGACACCGGTACAACAGCGTTAACGATGGCGCTCACAGTCGTGGCTTTTTTAGCGGATGCGGTAGTTGTGTTACCGATCATTGCCGCTATGCTCATTGTTGCCGCAGGGTCAAGCGCGCTACAACTGCTTGCAAAAAAATTCATGGGGCGCAAACTGTTCATAGTCGCACCGCTTCATCACCACTTTCAAGCTATTGGATGGCCTGCGTATAAAGTCACCATGCGATTCTGGGTCCTTTCAGTCATCTGTGCGACACTCGGTATAATTCTTGCACTGGCAGGGTAGCGTATGAAAAAAATCGATCGTGTCTTTTTAGGTCTTGTGGCAGTATTGGTTGTCTTGGGATTTCTCATTCTCAGTTCAGCATCGCTGGGAATGTTGGTGCGTGACGGTTTTCAATTCTCCACACTTGCCGGCGGGCAATTGATCGCGATCGCGATCGGGATACTCGGAATGAGTGCGATGCTCTTTGTGCCACTTCCTGTATTGAAAAAAGCCGCGCCGTATCTGTTTGGCATTTCAATACTCGCGACACTGTTAGTATGGATTCCAGGGCTTGGCGTCGAACACAACGGTGCATTGCGTTGGATCTCGATCGCGGGTTTTTCATTTCAACCTGCCGAACTACTCAAATTTGGTGCAGTGATCTTCTTTGCGGCATGGCTTGCCGCACGACAGAGTACCATTACCACACTTAAAGGCGGCGCACTTCCATTTTTGGGCTTACTCGCTCTAATCGGTTCGTTACTGCTCATGCAGCCGGATACCGGCACTTTTTTGGTAATAGCGCTTGCACTCACCGCAATGTTCGTTGCGGCAGGGGCACGCATGCGAGATCTCGCCATTATCGGAGGTGTTGGCGTTGTTGCGCTTGGCGTACTCATCGTAATGCGTCCTTATATCATGCGCAGGATCATGACGTTTCTTGATCCCACCTCAGATCCGCTCGGGGCGGGATACCAACTCAATCAATCACTCATCGCAGTCGGCTCCGGTGAGTGGTGGGGCAGGGGTTACGGGCAAAGTATCCAAAAGTTCAATTTTCTACCTGAACCGATCGCTGATTCCATTTTTTCCGTCGCCGCTGAAGAATTTGGTTTTATCGGTGCCTCAGTTATCATTGGGCTCTTTGTGGCGCTTGCGTGGCGCGGTATGCGCATTGCGCGAGAAAGCGCAGATCTGTTCGGTGGACTTGCCGCCCTGGGTCTTGTTATACTCATTGTAGCGCAGTCATTTATGAACATTGCCTCGATGATCGGCGTTATGCCGCTCACCGGACTTCCGCTCGTCTTCATTAGTAACGGTGGTAGTGCAATGATCATGGCACTTGTTTCAGTGGGTGTCATATTGCAAGTGTCGCGCTCCCGACGAATTCGTGCATTTCGACGTGCCTCCAAAATTATATCTTCCGTATGATCAAAATCGTTTTTACCGGCGGTGGAACCGGCGGTCATTTTTATCCCATAATCGCAGTCGCGCAAGAGGTGCTTAAGATCGTCGAGGAGCGCAGGCTTATCGCACCTGAGCTGTATTACATCAGCACCGACCCTTATGATGAAAAATTACTCTATGAGAATGAGATCATATTCAGGAAAGCGCCTGCAGGAAAACTTCGACGCTATGCATCTGCACAAAATGCCACTGATCCATTCAAGACTTTTTTTGGAACGATCAAAGCGCTGGTGATGCTGTTTTCCATCTACCCGGACGTGGTCTTCAGCAAGGGAAGTTATGTGAGCGTACCAACCGTTATGGCGGCACGTATTCTTGGTATTCCCGTTGTCATTCACGATTCGGACGCAATCCCCGGACGCGCCAATCTTTGGGCATCCAAGTTTGCAACGCGCATTGCGATTTCATATCCGCAGGCCATTGAGCACTTCAGCAAAAAAATACATGATCGGGTCGCGCTCGTAGGTAATCCTGTCCGCCGTGAGATACTACATCTTGAAAAAGAAG
>PWVU01000047.1 GCA_003561715.1 Candidatus Kaiserbacteria bacterium
ACCAACTTTGACCATAGGTAATGTCTCAATTGGGCAAGCACAGGTTGGAAACCCGGCTCATATTTCAGTAACATACTATGTGGTTGTTAAGACAGAAGAAGGTAATGAGTTGTACTGGAATATCTCAGAAGGTTTATACGAAAAAGTCCAGATTGGTGACATTTTGGAAAAATCATCGGGTTCGCTGATACCAATGATTACTACCCCCACAGCAAGCACTTCGCCATCAACCTCTCAGTCGTAATTGCCCAGCTGAGCGACATGTAGCAACCGCATTTGAAACTACCGCTTGTATGTGGTTTGTAATGCAGTAGGCAACTCGGCATTGCTTTTTCGACTGAGCATTACGCTTCCGCTTACACCACCTCAACCGCATACACATCGATCGCCGGCTCTTCGTAGGGATGCGCTTGTTTTATAGCTGAAAGCACTTCATGCAGAATGTCTGCGGTGCAAAATGATTCGATGCGCTCCTCGGCGACCTCTTCAAACGCACCCACCGCGCCGATCGCGGGATTCGCACCGACTTCCACCTTGAAGCGACCCACCCCTTTCACACTGAACGAACAGTGTGAGTAGTTGCCGATCTTCCCCGCACCGGCATCCCCCATCGCCTTGCGCACGTTGTCCGTATACCCCTCGGGCACATTCACCACGATCTTATAGCGCTTTTCCATAGAGTGAAGTGTAGCATTGCCAACACCCTATATCCAACTCAACAACCGATCGACATCCTCATCGGTTATTGCGGGAAAATTGGCAATGCGCAGGGTTGTATCTTTCAGCTCCGCGTAACCCTGCCCGAGCACCATGCCGTGCTCCTTAGCTCTTTGGTGCGCATCGGCAATGGTGTCGCTTGCTCCGGCAATTGCAATAACCGTGGGTGAGCGATAGTTCGCGTGTGGAATGTAGGGCGAGAAATGCGGATGATTTCCAAAGTGTTTATACAGTTGCTCCGCCTTTCGCATAGTTGCCGCATCAATAACTGAAAGCCCGCCTTCATGCAAAAACCGTGCAGAGCGTTTGGCGAGCAAATAGATACCGAGCATATTGGGCGTGTGCGGGGTCGGTCCGCGCCCGTGCTCCTGATGCTCCACAAGTTCAGACCAACTCCACATGCCGGCGATATTGCTCCCCTTCTCTGTCCGCGCACGCGCACGCGCCAGCACTTTAGGAGAAAGTATCAGCACGCCCAAGCCCGCCGGCAAGCCGAACGCTTTTTGCACCGAAAAGTACCAAATGTCGGCAAGCGTAAGATCGAGCTGTATCGCGCCTGCGCATGAGGTTACATCGACTGCAATTAGCCCGTCTGTTTGCCTCCGCAATTGTTCCAACTCAGCGTGCGTCCATGCTGAACCATTGCTACTCTCGCTATAGCAGACGGTGATCAACTCAGCGCCCGGATCAATAATGGTTGGAAAATGTGGATCTTCACCTTTCAGATCGACTCGGTATTCGAGAGCGTCTTTACCAAGCACGCGCGATGCATAGACGGCCTTTGCTGAGAATGCACCGGTCACCACATGTGCGCATTTTTCATCAACAACGTTTGCGATCATACTATGCCAGGCGCTTGATGCGGAGTCGGTGTAGAGCACTGCATAGTCGTCCGGTACACCGAGATACGCGCGCAGGTTTTCGATGCTCTGGTTCGCAATTGCAACGAACTCGCGACTGCGATGGGAAAGCTCAAGAATGCCCCCTACCATTGCGATCTCAATATCACGATAGACAGCATCATCGATCTTCGATGGTCCAGGAATAAAAGAAAGTGGTCGCTCGGTCATACGTACGAATTAGTGAAGAATGCGGGTACGGATAGAACCCGAGAGCGCTTGGATCTCATCGCGATACCGGCGCACTTCCTCAGCCGAAGTTGATTTCTCAATATCAATGACCACATAGCCGATGTTGGCTTGGGTTTGCAGAAATTGTCCGGTGATATTTACGCCGCCTGCCGAGAGCACTTGATTGATCGCGCTCATCATACCCGGCACATTTTGATGAATGTTGAGCAAGCGATGTGCGTTTTCGTGAGGCGGCAGAGCGACCGCAGGAAAATTGACCGCTCCGGTTGTCGAACCATTATCCGAATAGGTGATGATCTTTTCTGCGACTTCAAGCCCGATATTGGATTGTGCCTCTTGTGTGCTTCCTGCGACATGCGGCGTAAGCAGTACCGAGTCGTACCCACAGAGCGGTGAGATAAACGTCTCACCATTCTGCTCGGGCTCCTCGGGAAACACATCAAGCGCCGCACCCGCAACGTGCCCTGAATCAAGTGCGTGTGTCAGTGCGTCGATATCAATGATACTGCCGCGCGCGTAGTTGATGATACGCACACCCGACTTCATATTTGAAAGCGCTCGTTCATCCACCATTCCCTTCGTTTGCGGTGTTTCGGGTACGTGGTAGGTAATGATATCCGCCTGTGTGTACAGCTCTTCTATATGCGCAACACAGCGTGCATTGCCATGCGCAAGCTTGGTTGCGGTATCATAGAACAGCACGCGCATACCAAGCGCATCGGCAAGCACCGACACCTGTGAACCAATGTTGCCGTAGCCAACAATTCCGAGCGTCTTGCCCCGCACTTCATAAGAATCCTCTGCGCTCTTGTGCCACTGCCCGCGATGCATCTGCGCATTTTTGCCAGGCAAATCGCGCATCAAAGAAATGATCGCCGAAATAGTCAACTCAGCCACACTGCGCGTGTTGGAGAACGGCGCATTAAAGACCGGAATGCCCAAGGAGCGCGCCGCCTCCAAATCGACCTGATTGGTGCCGATACAAAAACACCCGATACCGATAAGCTTTGGTGCTTTTGCCAGCAGAGCTGCATCGAGCTTGGTGCGGGAGCGAATGCCCACAAACCGAGCTTCCGCAAGGAGCGCCTCAAGCTCTGCCGGCTCGGGGCTATGGCTGAGTGTAGTAATAGAGGTATACCCCGCCCCACGCAATCGCTCAACCGCCGTGTCGGCGATGTTTTCAAGCAATACGATCGTGACGTCTTCTTTGGGTAGGGACAGCTCCATAGAGGAGCACTATACCGCGACTTCAGAAAAAAGAAAATCGCGCAGTTCACTGGTCGTATATGCAACACGAGGCGCACGCTCAAGGATGACTGTACGCGCTTTATTGCCGGCAAAGCCGCAGAAGTGGTCGACCGCGTCGCTTTCAAACGCGGCGAGATCATTCGCCCCATCGCCAACCATGACGTACGGACGCGGAGGCGCATTCTTTCTGACGATCGCCTCAATGACCGGTGATTTACCGAAGTCGGTAAAGCAAGGATTGTCGGTATCGACACCGGTAAGTACACCGCTCTGGTCGGTCGTATATGTATTCGCCCACACATTGTCCGCATGCACACCAAGCAACTTTGCAACCGGCAGTATGCTTGTTTTGAATCCCCCGCTAATGATGTAGACTTCGTGCCCGCGCTCGATCAGCTCGGCACACAACTCGGCCATCCTTGGTGTAATGTGTTCGCACAATTCTTTGCCGATCGCTTCAAAATGCTGATGCGTGACCGGCGCGACCGCCAGGCGCTGTCTGACCGACTCGGTGAACGGGATCGCGCCCTCCATCCCTTTGTCGGTAATCGCCGCAACCGCTTCGGTCTGCTCAATACGATCAGGCGAGTCAGCAAGCGCCAGCGCGATCACCTCATCCAGCGATTCTTTGCTTACGAGAGTGGAGTCGAAGTCGAAGAAAATGGTCATATGTACAAGTATACTGTATGAACGCGAGGCGATTGAAATGATAACAAAATGTTCAATGGTGATCCAATTACACGTCTTTATTGGACAAGGACGTGTGTAGGCGAAACAAGGGTCACCATTAAAGCCGTGACCAAGGAAGGCTTGATCAAGGCAGTAGATGCCCTGAAACAAGTTAAGGAGGAATGATCTTTTCGACCTCGGAAAACAAGACCTCGTCCGAGGTCTTGTTGTGTACTGAGATATACAACCAACCAGTAAGATATGAGCCACCGATTCGCCATCAAAACCTACTCCATAGCACCTGATTGGTCACCTCGTGATGATAGATCACTTCACCGGTCTTGACCATGTCACCCAACTCTTTCGGACTGCGATCAGCGACTGCTTGCTTAAAGGAAAGATACTTATCTTTCGCCTCCGCACCCAACATACTTTCAACAAATGAGCTCTGTTTGTAGAGTCGTATTGCATCGTGGATGGTACCCGGCAAAAAGCGCACGCGCTCTCGTTTGGTCGTATCTTTTTCAAGTTCGTCACCCTCAAAACCGGTCTTCAAAATAGCAAGCGCCGCAAGATATGGATTGGCGTCCGGCGCAACAGAGCGTATCTCAATGCGCGCAGACTTCTCATTCGCCATCGGTATGCGAATCATCGAACCGCGATCGCGTGACGATACTTTGATCTGATTCGGCGCCTCATAGTTGGGGTCGAGTCGTCGGTAGGCATTCACGCTTGAATTGAGTATCAAGCTGATCTCCGGCGCATGATTGAGAATACGCGATATCATACCCCATGCAACCTTTGAAAGTCCTTCTTCCCCTTTTGCATCATAAAAGATATTGGTGCCATTCTTTGCGAGCGAAACGTTCAAGTGCATGCCGTTCCCATTGATACCCATCGCGGGTTTTGGCAAAAATGTCGCGGTCATATCCATGGTCTCCGCAACCTGTCTGCACACCAGCTTATACAGCTGTATATTGTCGCACGCACGCAGTATCGGCATATACGAAAAATTCAACTCAAACTGTGATGGCGCAACTTCAGGGTGATCTTTTTCGTTTTTGAATGCCATGGCACGCTGCACCTCTGCGGCGCGATCAATAAAACGCTTAAGTGTATCAAGCGGCAATGAATGATAGTAGCCCCCCGATGAGATCAGCTTAAAGGGCTCCTGCTCGGTAAAGCGCTGTTCCGCATCCGTCCCTGCGACCAAAAATCCTTCTACCTCAGCGGCAAGATGCGGTTCGCCCAGTTTCTTTTTCGCAAGCTCATCGACATACGTCCTGAGCTG
Source organism: Candidatus Kaiserbacteria bacterium (assembly GCA_003561715.1). GTDB lineage: Bacteria > Patescibacteriota > Minisyncoccia > Phycocordibacterales > UBA12088 > CSSED11-315. The sequence continues at coordinate 5,017 of PWVU01000047.1, forward strand.
TGCACGAAAGTCGGTATGGTACGGCACGTGATCTCTATCAAGCACCTCAGCGAACATGATCACCTTACCCGAGCCAAAGACATCCGCAGGCACCAAACGCATACTTGTCCAATCGGCACGAAGGCGCAGATCGGATTCTCCCAGATCACTAAACCCGCGTATGGAGGAGCCATCGAACGTGAGATTGGCATACGCATCGACAAAGAACGACTTATCATAGTCAAGCATATGAAAGCGCCCTTCGATGTTCGAGAAACAGAGCGTGACCGCTTTAATGGCTTTTTCTTTCTTCAAAAACGCCAGATATTCTTTTTCGATCTCTGCGGGAGTTTTTGCTTGACTCTTTGCAAGCATCTCCAGATTACGTTCTTCCAATTCGTCGTACGTCATCTCTAGAAACTGTGCAAGGGGTGCGGATGTTGCTTTCATACTTTAAAGTATTTAAATAAATAACTAAACTAAAATATACTATATGTACTATAAATATAGTATGTTTTATAGTATATTCAATAATATATATTTCAACAAGCGTGTATATGTCTGCTCGCCAATAAGGGGCAATCCTACTCGTCTATCACACTTACCCATCACGAGCTTGCATCTGGAATTACTGTATATACAGAAATCACTGGCAGACCGTACTTACCCCGCATTAGTCTATATATTGCACACTACCTGAGCTCGTAGTCCCATCCCGGCTGCCACGACTTTGTCTTACGCCAATCCTCCGCAAGCGCCTCCTTCCACGACTTACCTTTGAGAAGGACGTCGAGTGAAAGCTGAGGAGCTTTATGTCCTACAAGGGCAACGTGCTTCCCGTCGTAATGACCCTTGAGGAATACGAGGAAATCAGCGATACGAGCTTTAACATCTTCGTAACTCTCGCCATTTGGAAACGGATGCTCGACACATTCGCCTTCTTGCATCGGCTCAACAATGTCCGAGGAAGCTCCGTTCAGGTCTCCATAGTTGCATTCGCGCAGCCTTGCGTCGGGAATAATGTCGTACAATCCCTCTCATGCCAATGTTGCAGAATCGTGAGCGCGTACGAGATCGGAGCAAAACACAACATCAAATTTCGTGTCTTTGGTCAGCTCTTTCAGATCGATTGACTGCTTACGACCGAGTTCCGAAAATTCGACATCCTTCCAGCCAGATGAAATATGCTGTTCATTGTCGTATGTCGTGCCGTGCACGAAATAGGTTATTTTGATAGACATGAGTATATACTGCCCCAATCACTCCTCATACACAACCGGCACGATACGCACCAACGACACATTCCCGCCTTCGACCGCCGCATACAGCGCGCCATCGAGTGGTCCGACCGTGACATCACGCACGCGCCAGCCCTCGTCCACGAGGAGCGGCTCTTGCTCGACAAGTCCGTCGTCGGTCACTCGGAAGTGCGCCAGATAGCGACTGGCGAGACCGCCGACGAACAAGTCGCCCCGCCACGGCGCGAAGGTGTCGCCTTCGTAGAAGGTCATGCCCGCCGGTGGAAAGCCGCCGGTGCCGCACTCCCAAAAGTGCACCGGATCGATCGTGTCGTCGCGCTCCCACGGCAATTGACCGAACGGTCGCCGGTTGACGTATCCGCACGAGGTATGCGCGATCGGCCAGCCGTAATTACCTGCGGCATGTACAATATTGATCTCATCGCCATCAAACTCGCCATGGTCACTCAACCACAGGTCGCCGGTCGCCGGTCGAAAGGCAAGCCCTTGCGGATTGCGATGCCCGTACGAATAGATCTCGTCCAAGACGGCATCGTCGCCAACGAATGGATTATCTTCCGGCACACTACCATCGCGATACAAGCGGATCACCGAGCCGTAGGGGTTGCGAGTATTTTGCGATACATGGTCATCAAAGTTCTTATCGCCCCGATCGCCCAACGTCACAAAAATGAAGTCACCGTCGATCACCACACGCGAGCCAAAATGACTCCCACCGCTTTGAAACGGTGCCTGGTAGAGCACTTCAACATCGCGAAGTGTGCCCGCGGCTTGGTCGAGTATCGCTCGCGAAAGATGCGTCGCGCTTCCGCCTGCGCCCGTTGCGGAGTAAGTGAGAAATATCGTTTGGTCACTCCCAAATTGCGGCGAAACCGCAACATCAAGCAAACCGCCCTGCCCTTGCGTTGCCACCGTAGGCACATTGGTGATCTCCGACACCTCGCCCGACTCGGTATCGATCACAAACAGTTGCCCTTGCCGTTGCGTCGCCACCAAGAGCGCAGTGCCCGGGATAAAGTCTATCCCCCACAACTGCCCCACCCCATCAGCCACCGACTCAACCCGCACCTCACCAATTTCACGCACCTCGTGTTGCACCGGCAGATCGACGATCGGCTGGTATATCTGATCCGTATAGAACTGATAGCCAATGACCGATCCGATAATAAGCGCAACTACAAACAATCCCCCGATGATTTTGAGATATATCATAGTACTATGGTAGTACATTTAAGGGAGTGGCTCAACGGTGATTATTTATTTGAACAAACTACAATGAAAACCGGGTGTCTTCCGTATGATTTCCACAGCACCACTATTTCAAAGCTCTAGCGAATCTGCATAACGTTAACCATCAACTCAAGTATTGGTTGAGTTAGTTACTACTTACAACACCTTGCTTCGACTCCCCTCTCCAGCATTAAGCAAAGCATTGATACACCAGCGGTACATTTTAAGGTCATCTATTGCACCGGAGAAGTAGAACGAGTAGTACAGACGATACAGTCGTATTGTTTCTCCTATTCCTTCACCATATTTTTTAAGAACAATGTCATGCAGTATCTCCGAATCCACGGGCATATAGCCATCTATGAACTCCATAAAGAGTATGCCGCCTGCGATATCCATCAGCGGGTCTCCAATGACTGTCATTGGACTAAAATCGATAATGCCCGTTACATTGAGCTTGTCGTCAAGCATGATGTTTTCGGGGAAGAAGTCTCCATGCACGAGCGACTTTGGCGGATCCGCAAGTGTTGAGATAAGCGCGTGCGTGTCGTCAACAACTTTTTCAAGATTGGGGACCTTCGATCTTAAGTCGTATTCGCTCACTGCTTTGTTGACCTGTGCCGAGAGAAATCCTTTCCATGTCGACGACGTGATGGGTTCTTTTGTCAATATCTCACCATACGGCAGGTCAGGATAGGTTATCTCTCTCAAGGCTTCGACACTCGCAATATAATTTGTGAGCGCTTTTTGCTTATCATCACGCGAGAGGTTTGGGAGGATTTTTGAGAGTGACTTCCCGGGGATTTTGTTTTCAATCGACACAATTGATCCATCACGTTCCTCTACCGAGTAAATGACCGGGAGCGCGAAATCCATTTTGGGAAGAGAATCATAGAATGTCTTGGATGCTTCAAGATACCACCTTTTGCCAGCATCGCCCTTTGCGATACGCAATATTCGATCATTGTCGAGGCGGTATACCCACGACTCGGCTCCAGCGCCGAGCAGATCATTTTCGGTGAGGTTGAATGTTTTGGCTATCCCGACTTTCCTGTGGGCCCTAACGCATTAGAGCCCCATTAGCGGTATGCTAGTGGC
>PWVU01000046.1 GCA_003561715.1 Candidatus Kaiserbacteria bacterium
GCACGCTCGGCAACAGTCGCAATCCATTCGTCCTTAAGTGCGTTGATACTCGCTTTTCCTGCATTGCCCGAGATGACCGCGCTGTTGAGTTTGCCGGCAACGGTCTCCGCAAAGAGCGCCTTGACCGCCTCCGGAATGCTGGTGGTCGCCACCTCGCGTTTCGTCTTGCCGATCTCGCTGACGATCTGCTTTTGCCACGCCTGGATCTTCTCGATCTCGATGGATGCTTGCGCAAGTGCCGCAGTCAGCTCCTCTTCGCGCGCCTCGCGCGCGCCCACTTCGATCATATTGATCAATTCATCTTTACCGCATGCGAGCACATCGTAGTGGTAGAACTCGTGTTCGCGATCGGCGTAGGTCGGATTGATGATGGTCGCCGTGTCGCCGTTGCCGCCGCCGTTCTTTTTACCAATGCGAATTGCGGAGACCGGTCCGCCCCACGGAATATCAGAAGTGGCGAGTGCAAGTGATGCCGCATTCACCGCAAGGACATCCGGATCCTCTTCGTCGATCGAAAGCACGGTGATGATGACTTGGACGGGATTGCGTATCGAGTGATCGAAGAGCGGACGGATGGTGCGATCGACCACGCGCCCCGAAAGCACTGCCTCTTCCGAAGGGCGTCCCTCGCGACGCTGAAAGCGACTACCCAGTATCGCGCCCGCCGCGTAGAACTTCTCCTCGTAATCAACCGTCAGCGGGAAATACCCCATCGCATCCTGCCGCTTGTTGTCCATGACCGCGGTCGCAAGGACGCTCGTTTTGCCGTAGCTTAAAATGACCGAGCCGTGTGCCTGATCGGCAACGTCAGTGAATCGCGCGGTCATTGTCTTCCCTCCCACTTCAAGGGAGTACGTATGTTCATGCATAGTTCATCATCATTACTATCCCCCTCAAAAATTGTAGATATTGTAGGTGTTGGACACCTACAATTTTTGACGTGTAGGGAAATGTGTTGTTTTGTGTGATCTTCGCATTCGGGGCTTACACGGATCGAGATTGTCATCCCCCTCTTCTATAATCTGTCTCTATGTAGCAAGGGGCAACTCGCCGTCTAAACCACTCGCCGAAGACCACACGCTGGTAATGAGTGCAGTGTAGCAGATTTATATTTGTTTTTCACATGTGTGTAGAACATGTCTCATACAGATCATGTGCACAGAGATGCTTTCTGTATTTTTTCGATACAGGCTATGATTGTGTAATGGAATTATTTTTCACACTCGGTTTTTTCTTCTTGGTTTTTGCGTTATATGGATTCAAACGCATACCCTCACACACCCAAGGTCTTGTATATACGCAAGGTCGACTTTCACGTGTGCAGGATTCAGGGGTCGTCTATGTTATTCCTCTCATTCAAAAAATAGTGTTTGTCGACTTTAGACCACAGGTACTTAATCTGGAACATGTCGAATTGATAACCCCAGATAGTAAAAGCATACAACTATCCCTTTCACTGGAGTGGTCAGTAGCTGATTCGGCAAAAGCAATAGCGTCCGCACCCCATAAAGATCTTGTTGCATCTCTTCGGAAACTGGTTTCTTGTGTTACAAAAGAACCGCACGTAGTCGCACAAGCCGAAGATTCTACCCAATCAACACAGCTGTTGCAGAGTGTATTGGAAGAATCTCTCCGAAACGCCGCACATGCCGCAGGTCTACATATTGCGAAAGTACGTATAACAAGAGTTGCATCGACCGAACCCCACCAAACTAAGCTACGTCATTTTTATCAAAAGCTCTCATACACGTTTTTTGTTTTCGCATCGCTTTTGGTGGGGACAGTGTCCGCATTGATACTTTTAGTTGTTCTGTATTCCCCTGCCCTGATGGTCGATCCCGCATGGCAACCCCCTTCACGCTCGTTTCTGCACGGATTGCTGGTTGGCATTGGTATAGCGCATACAGTTGTATTCTTGGGTTTTATCCAGCTTGGATTTCAGTATCGAAAGCCGATATTTGTCTTTTTTTCAGGTTTGCTTGGCGCGGCATTGATTGTGTGCATACTCTTTTTCTTATCTGTAGAAACAGCCGCATTTTCCGGGGTACTTTCTTTCAGTCAGTCTCTGGATATGTACACGGACACCTTCTTACTAGTGAGTTTGGTTGCATTGGGCGCAATATTTGTCGCCTTCGCGTTATCGGGATATTGGTTGAGCGTCGAGTTTGGTCAAGCGGGCCGCAACCTCCTCTTTGTTATAGTAGGTATTCTTGGGTTTGCGGTGAGTTACTGGCTCATACTGGTAAGTCTGCTACTTATACCCTTTTTCTATTTTTTGTCCGCTCGCCTGTTTTGGAGAGTACATCGCAGTATTGAAAGATAGATATGTTAATCATCGCTTCCCCGCCTGCGCGCGCCTTCCATTGCGATAGCCAATGAGGAAATGCTTCGGGTCTTCGTCCATATCGATAAAGTCGTCTGCGATGTCGATCAAGCGCCCTGAGCTTGAGCGACCAAATGAGATCACCTCAACTTGGCACCCTTCTTTGGTGCGCAAATATTCGACAAGCGGGACGAAGTCGCCGTCGCCGGTTGCGAGCACAATGGTGTCGAGTTTGGGCGCCATTTTGATCGCGTCGATCGCCATGCCGACATCCCAGTCGGCCTTCTTGGCGCCGCCCAAAAAGACCTGCAGGTCTTTGGTCTTGGTCTCAATGCCGATGTTGGCAAGCGCTTCGAAAAAGCCCTTTTCGTCCCCCGCCTCGGTCGTCACGACGTACGCCATCGCGCGGATAAGGATGCGGTCGGCGACCGCCTCGGCGAGGACATGCTCGAAATTGACGCGCGATTTATAGAGATTCTTTGCGCTGTGGTAGAGGTTTTGCGTGTCGATAAAGACGCCGACACGCTGAGCGTGATGTTTGATTACGGTCATAGAAATGCGTTAGCTTCTTATAAAAATAACGGTCGTCTACTTTTGATAGCGAGTACGCGCAGAAGTCTTGCCGTAGTTCATGCGGCGCATACTGACGCTTAGTACATGCACATAAGTGAGTATAGCACACTGCATACACTCCACTGCACGATCATCATGCCTCACTACAAGACGAGCACGCTTCGCTACTCAAAACGAACAAAAGCGCTTGCGCGCTCCGTTCAGTACTTCCCCCTCTACTTCTTGAGATCGAACTTTTTGATGACCGCGTTGTACTTCTTTTTGTCCGCGCGCTCAAGATACTTCAGATGTGCGCGTCGGTCGGCGACCATCGCCAAGAGACCGCGTCGCGAATGCAGGTCTTTTGCATGCTTTTTCAAATGAGCGGTAAGCTCATTGATCTTTTTAGTAAGAATTGAAACTTGAACCTCTGGAGAACCGGTATCTAGGTCGTGCCGAGCCGCGTCCGCGATAGCGTTCTTTTTCTTTCGTGTTGTCAGCATATATAGGCACTATAGCACGTCTTGACAGATAACGCAAGGGGTGGTGGAGATGCTTGCTCATAAAATTATTCAACCGCCTAGACTCACAGAATCTAAGGCGGGTTTGTTGTGGTGGGCGACGACTGGCGGATCGTCGCCCACTCTGTTAGTGGCGGGCTGGAGTTTCCGCGCTGGTACCTTCTTAATTATACGCACACTTAGAAATGTTTGTCAAGTTTTTAAATATACTAGTTAAATAGTGGTGTTTTGTATTCTATAAAAAATGCTCACTAGTGTCGTATGATCCGATCCATTTGCCTCAACTCACTCTCCTGCCCGAAATTGACAAACTAATAATTTTATTGAATAATAGTCGCACCGCCACGGGATCTGGAAGTCCGGATCGCTAGTGGTGTACTCTGGCGGGTATTTCCGCTAGCACTATAGCGTGGCGGAGCTGGAGGAAAAGATGGCTAAGACCATCATCTTAGTTGCCGGCCTTGCACTTGCGGCGTGCGCACCGCAGGCGAGGTCGGATCATTCAACCACCCCAACCTACGGGTCAGGTGTCGTAACTCTTCCCTCAGGGGAGGTTGCTTACGATATCTAGCTAAAGGGGTGGGCCCGCGGTGCGTGAGCGCCGCGGGCTTTCCTTTTCATTACTTGTCTGCATAGAAAAAGGTGTGGATTTACATACGCGTCTTATAATTTTGCTCTTTTGAGGTTATAAATAGCGTTTTCGAGCAACGAGAAACTAGCAACTAACCATCCCCACCTAATCCCCAACTTTATATACATCCACCTGCTCGATTTTTTGCTATACTCAATCCGCTACTAGCTCTTTATATCTCCATGGAAGACATTACACTATTTCTCGGGCAGGTATTCGGTATTTACTTCGCCGTGTTTGGTCTGGCATCGCTTATCTATTTTTGCGAATTGAAAGAGGCGGTCGAAGAGTTTGCGATGAGTAAGATGCTTTTCTATTTGACGGGACATTTTCTCTTGGTAATTGGATTGTTGGTCGTGCTTTCGCACACGTTGTTTGATGGCGTCTTGGCGATCATGGTAACGGTGCTTGGTTATCTCACCTTACTTAAGGGTGTCTTGATCCTCCTCCTTCCCCATTCGTGGATTGGCGCAATGACGCTTTTCTTCAATAAGACCGGTTGGTATATCGCAAGCGGCATTCTTTCTATCGCGATTGGCGGATCGCTTATATTTATTACGTTTGCACTTCCGCTTATTGCTTAGAGCATGTTTTGAAAACTCCACCTACGTGCGCCCGCCACGTCGCTCAATTTCTTACAGAAACTGTCCACTCATTGGACCTTTTGCTTGTAAAAACTCACTAAAGTCCCCAATGAGCCTTGCGAAGCTCCGCTTCTCACCTCGTCGTATGCTTGATACGTCTCAGACTTTCACTCCTCGGCGCCTTGCATCTGGAGCTTTCAGAACATGCTCTCATGGATCGGGGTGGAGATTTGTTTTATCTCGCATATTGATTGCGTAAATGGTTGGTATTACTCGCTTGGTTGACGAGTGGGCAAAAAAAGCATATAACGCCTCAATGCAACAGCATGGAGAGCAGAACGATGCCGTACAGACGGACGTACCAGATACCGACATGTCTGAAGCGCGTGTCGGCAAAAACCCAAGTAATACAAGCACAGAACGACGTCGCAGAGCCGAGGAGTCGCGTAAAAAGAACCCGAAAAACAAGCGTGGGCTCAAGATCGTACTCGTAACCACCGCGATACTCATCCTGCTTGTGGGTGGCGCAGTGTTCGCATTCCCGCGCCTTGATGCATATCTCCTCGAGCGTGCTGAGCGTGCCGAGCAAGAGCGACAAGCGGCAGTGGCGCAGGAATTGGAAGAGGACGAATTTGTGCCCATCGCTGAACGGGTGATCGAGGACGTGCGCAGTAATATCTATCGTCCGCGATCAGTATCGCCCGACGAACGTCGCGACGGATCTTCCGGACGCTCCTCAACACAGACCGGCGAGTCCTTCTCGGCGACCGAGGTAGTGTCTGATGCAGGCGACGGCGCAAGTGCAAGCGTTTCGATCGAGCAAGAGATCATCGCGCACTCCTCTTCCGAGGTTTCAAGCGATGCATCAGACAATGCGCCAGACAATGGATCAGGCAATGAATCAGATACTGCAAACGATCTTCAGCTTGATCCGTTTGGTCTGCTGTTTTTGATGCGTGAGGCGGTGATCTCCTACGACGACGCAGGCGAGTATGCACGCGAAGGGCGCTTCAATACCTCCCTTTCCTACTTGCGTGAAGCCGAACTACTCTTTACCGAACTGATAGAGATCATCGACGAAGGCATTCATACGCTTGAAGAAGACGAACGACGTGGTGCGGAGCGCTTGCGACGATCTGCGCAGTATTTTCTCAGCGCACAAAGCGGCGCCCAACAATTCGTGCAAGGCATCGAGCCCGATGTCGACATCGCCGCGCAAGACGCCCGCGCCCGCGCGGAATTGCGCGAAGCGCGGGCACTACTTGAAGCATAGATCGGCTAATCGGTCATTGAAAACTTGCTATTTTCCGAAGCTGAAAATTTTTGGCTATAGATTACAAAGATTCTAAAGAATAGTCCGTATCATCAGGCGTAAATACCCTTGACTTGTATTCGTCAGGTAAATGCCAGACTAACTCATAAAACATCCCACCAGGACCAATTGGTCCAGTAGTATAGTCTGGCTGTTCTTTTTGAATATGAGCTTCAACGAGAGTGAATAGTTGTAGCCAGTACGGCAGGAGCTGACCATCGATTTCGCCCATGATATCTTTAGCCTCGCTCAATACTTGTACTGTCTCGTAACTCAGTCTAAGCTCGTCGGCTTCCGTCCGACTTAATCGGCTCCCGGCCAATGTAAAAATCTCAGAAATCCGCTCCTGTTTCTTGGTCTGCTTCTCTACCAACTCGCGGTTTTTAGATCGAAACTCAATATGATGAATTAACATGTGGTACAGGGGTAGCCGGCTCTTTCTGAACTCCACTTGATAGAGTGCAGCTACTAGTAACTCTCTGGCCTCCTTCCATGCATCTTTGTCGATCAGAATCGAATCTACCAGCGGATCAAGAGCGCGGAGAATAACAGCCTCGTCAGCTTTTTCATGTAACAAGTGTTCAATTTGGGCAATCAGCGGCGAGAATGGTGAGGTTTCAATACTCCGCAGAATCGCTTCGCCAGCTAAGGCACTTTGTAGATACAGATCAGCATAGGTCCCTTGCAGTAAATCATGTTCTAGGGTACGCCCCTGTTGCTCGTCTTTGACCGCATCGCCAGTCGGGACGACTAGTTGATTCGCCAGATTTGTCAGCGTTGCCACACATTCCTCATGAATCGGACCATCCGCCAGAACATAATTTACAAGCCAAAAATGTATTGATCCGGAGTAATCAGGCCTGACACGATTGCCTCCCCTATCCCCCAGCCGGCTTCGATAACGATCTGGTTGGGGTCTTTGGTAACAGGATGCACCGAAAAGGCAACGCCCGAAACTTCCACATCGATCATTTCCTGGACTACGACTGCTATCGAAATGGGCTTATGCTGTAAGCCTTTTTCACAACAATAGAAGAGTGCGCGCGGGCTAAACAGCGATGCCCAGCAGTGTTTTATTCGCTCCTGGGCATCGGTTGGCGCAACAAAAAGATATGAGTCGAGTTGTCCTGCCCACGCTGCCGTAATTGAATCCTCAGCGGTCGCTGAAGAGCGTACTGCCAGATAGGGAACATCAAGAGCTTGCAAAGCGTGCGTCATTTCAGCAGTTAATCTCTCTGACAATGGTGCGGCAAGAATTTGTTGAGTGATATGTTCTGAAGCGTTAGCAATGGCGGTTTCATCCGTATGGTCAAGCTCGCTAAGGGTTTTGGCAATTTCAGCCTCGATATGGTTAATAGAACTAAAGTCCTGAAAGGCATCGGTGGTCACAACAAATCCCGTCGGCACCGGTAACCCAACCTGGAGCATATCGCCGAGCGACGCGCCTTTGCCACCGGCGACCTGAATATCGTACCGGCTGAGTTCGTTTAGCTGGCGTGTATATGCGTGTTTGTTCACGGATTTATAGTAGCAACGATACTGCTTTCAAGCTACGAAAGTTCGCTCAAGTATCAATTGTGTCCAGCTGAATCACAACGAATATCCTTTACAGCGGTACTCTGGTTGATCGATCTTTCTTTATGAATGTGCATATAGTTGCTACTATGGTACGTATGAAACTCATCTCATGGAATGTGAACGGTTTGCGGGCGGTGGTGAAAAAGGGCTTATGGGAGCCATTTTTGGCGCTTGATGCAGATATATTTACCCTTCAAGAAACAAAAGCGACGCCAGAGCAGCTCCCTGGTGATGTTCTCAATATCGCGGGCTATCATGCGTATTTTACGCATCCCGAGGAGAAGAAGGGGTATAGCGGCGTTGCGCTCTACACCAAACAAGAGCCTACAAAAGTGACCTACGGCATGGGCGTGCCCGCATTGGACCGCGAGGGGCGACTCATAACGGCATTCTATGACAGGTATGTGATCTGCGCGTGCTACTTCCCCAATGGCGGCGGTCTTCCCGAGCGCTTTGAATATAAGCTCGATTTTTTCGACGCGTTCTTGGCGTATGTAAACGATTTGCGCGCAGAGGGATATTCGATCATATTCACGGGTGATGTGAATGTGGCGCATAACGAAATTGATCTTGCACATCCCGCTACCAATGTCGACAATCCCGGCTTCCGCATCGAGGTGCGTGAGTGGGTCGACGAGGTCGTGCGCAATGGGTATGTTGACACGTTCCGGCATCGCTACCCCACCGAAGTGAAGTATTCATATTGGGATATGAAGACACGCGCGCGCGATCGCAATGTCGGCTGGCGGATTGACTACGTATTCATCTCGAACGATCTCCTCCCGAAGCTCAAAAATGTCTTTATCCTCAATGATATATTTGGCTCCGACCACTGCCCTGTCGGCGTAGAGATCGATTTATAGGACGTATTCTGATATAAAAGACACTTATCCACACGTCGAGTCCTTTACCTGACTTTTATGTGGGAGTATACTAACTGCAGATTAAAGACATTGATGGTGTCTTGGAAGAGTTCTTTAGTGACATTTTAGTTCTTTGAAAAAAGTGAAAAAAGTTTGAAATTTTGTGCATTGTACGATTGCTCAAAAAGAAA
>PWVU01000003.1 GCA_003561715.1 Candidatus Kaiserbacteria bacterium
ACACACTAGCACAGACCGTATTACGTAATCGAACTGATGCGATCCACGTTGCACTATTTTCTGCCGATGGCGCACGTGCGTGGAGTTGGACTGCAGCGGGTGCGCGCGAGTATCCGTCCGCGCGAATACAGCACGAGCCCTTTTTTGTAACCGCAATGCGGGGTGATCAGTATATCGGACAGCCGTTTGTGTTGGATAACTTGTCTGTGTTTGAGTGGTCGTTCCCGCTTATTGACTCCGAAGAGAATGTACTCGGTGTGCTCTATCTACTCGTCAACATGGAGCGAATTGCCGCAACACTAGAACGTGTGCCGCATGCCGCTTTTATCGTGGATCACATCGGTGATGTGTCTCTTGAACGAAATGGGCGTGTGTCCGAGGGTGGACGCATGCAGGCACATCCTGTTATTGAGGCACATCGAAACAATGTAGGTGGCGTTGTTTCATTTACTGATGAGCAAGGACGTCGCATGTTGGGCGCGTGGGAGCGCCTTGTGCCTACGTCATGGCTCTTGGTATACGAAATGCCTCTTAGAAGCGTGTATGAGGAATTTGTCTTTTCACTTATATTGCTGGGAGTACTGTTTGTAACTCTCATCATTTTGGTTGGGTATGTGGCAATCTATTTCTATCGAGAAATTAGTGTGCCAACGTCGCATATCCAACAAACACTCGCCGCTTTTGCGGAAGGTGATATGAAAGCGAGAGCGAAAGTCGTACGCAACAATGAGTTGGGTATGTTGGGACGTACGTTCAATACGCTCGCTGAACGTATTGCTGATGAGCCGAATAGATTGCGTGGTGAAGTTGAACGACGCACCGAGGAGTTGCGTGCGGCAAATACTAAATTGCAAAAATTGGTTCGAGAAGTACAAGAAAACGCCACACAAGTTTTGAATAAAGAGCGTGAATTGGTTGAGGCAAATGAATCATTGGGTAAGCTTAATCGCGAACTGGAGCGTGTGGGGAATGCGTTGCGAAAACGCGAACAAGAACTCACTGCCGCAAACAAACGACTCGAAGAGATCGACAGCACCAAGTCCGAATTTGTCTCGGTTGCTGCGCATCAGCTACGTACGCCGCTGACCGGTATCCGGTGGGCACTCAAAGGTCTTGCGAATAAAGAGTTTGGCGATCTTTCACACGATCAATTAGGAGCGATACAAAACGGTTTAACTGCCGCAGAGACCGCGATCAACTTAATCAACGATCTGCTTGATATCGCTCGCATTGAAGAGGGGCGCTATGGATTCCACTTTGAGATCGCACCGCTTGCTCCCGTGCTTGCCAAAGTCATTGAGCGACAAAAGCGGCGTGCAGACAAAAAGGGTGTTGAACTTGTGCCGGCGACTATGGCTAAAGATATGTGTGTGAAGCAAGATCCTGAGCGATTGGGAATTGCCATTGAGAATGCAGTTGATAATGCGATCAAGTACACACCACCCAAAGGGTCTGTTACCATGCATGTAGACATCAAAGAGTCGCGTGTAGAAGTGCATGTAACAGATACCGGTATCGGCATTCCGCTTGATCAACAGCATCGTCTTTTCAGCAAATTCTTCCGCGCACCAAATGCCATGTTAATGCAGACATCCGGTACGGGACTTGGTTTGTATCTGATGCAAAATATCGTTAAGCGTCATAAGGGTTCGGTCTGGGTGAAAAGCGCAGAGAATAAAGGCACAACCATGACTTTCTCGTTTCCCATCGTTCCGTGTGAGTCGGAACATAGCTCCGATTCCAATGAAGGGACGGAGGCTGAGGATTCAAATGAGGCGTCGTTGTCTGCGGTTCTGAATGAGTCATCGATATGAGAACGTGGTTACTATGGTTGGTTGTAGGTTGTACGGCACTACTTGGTGTTGGTGCACTATTGTATGGGTTTATACCACAGGTGAATGAGCGCAAGCAATTTTCTCTGCATTCCGAAAAACCGGTGTTGTGGGATAAGACGGATGAGCGTCTTCAGATTCTTGCGCTGAGCACCTCCGCATCACTCCCGCCCCATTTACATCATCCAGGCATAACAGTCGCCACGGCAGAGCAGGTGCCGTTTGATGGGTGGATAGTCGGTATCGATCCGATTGAAATAGAGGGCGGTCCTCCCGACGTATTGCACCACATGAATCTCATTAACATGTCACGCATTTCGCCGTTGTGCGGCACACCGGAACATTTTTATGCAGTCGGACAAGAATTAACGGTTGCGCTGTTTCCTCAGGGATACGCGTATCCAGTCTTTGCCGGAGAGGAGTTGCATGCGCGTACTATGTTTCATAATCATGGGTCGGAGGCGGTAACTGCGACCGCGTCGATACGTTTTTTATATCTTCCTGCTGAGGAGGCATCTGAGTCCATTACACCGATCGCTCCCTTATTTTTCGACGACAGCAGTTCCGCAGTACCATGTGAACTGAGTGATTTTTGGGTACCTCCCGGCTTGTTCACCTATCGATCCAATATGCCGTATCAAGTACCAGTGGCGAGCCGAGTAATTGTAGCGGGAGGACATATGCACGCTCATGCAGAAAAGCTGGTACTCGAGCGCAATGGTATGGATCTCATAGCATTCCCGTTGACGCTTGCTCGTGACCGTGTGCTCGAAGCGGTAGGTGTCGTATATCCTCCGCAGATCGTTCTTGATGCCGGAGATCAGCTTTCGGTGCGTGGTGTGTATGACAATCAAAGCGACGCAGCAATTGATGGTATGGCGATGGTCTTTCTCTATCTTGAGTTACTTGATGAGCTATAGCTCTTCCTGGGTTTGTTGTGCCACGCGTCGCTCTCGACTTCGCGCAAAGTAAAAGTTGGTACCGGCACGAATGACGCGTACGGCGCGAAGTATTCGCAATACACGAAGCGCATGCGCCAGTTCGTGAGAAATGGGAATCGAGGAGATCAAATTGAGCCAATTGTGTTTGAAGAATGTCATCCTTCCCTCAGTGAACTTGCCAAAGTAGAGTCCAAGAAAAAAATCGGTAAGGAATATCCAAGCGATCACGAGATCAATGCGGCGCGCAAGGGTGATTGATTCGGGTGTTGCGTCCGGATACCACAATTCATAGAACAAAAGTCCGATGCTGGTGAGGGCAAGGAGTACGATTAGAATCGCATACCAGAGATTGTTCTGCACCGCATAGACGGCGCGTGCAATGTATTCGGTTCGGGTGGGAAGTGAGCGATTCATGGTGTATATGCGAGAGCCAACGTGAATTACAGATGCACGTGACTCTATCGTACACATGCTACACCCTCTTCTAGAATATCCGAAATGCGTGTGCCTCCCAAGCCGCGCACGCGAGCCAAATCAGTCACTGATGAGAACGGACGCTCCGCGATAATGTCTCGTGCACGCGCGACACCGATATGACGAAGACGAGTCAGCTCTTCGGGCGATGCGTTGTTAATATCGACACCGTGTGGGGGACAGCCGACATGCGTGGGTTGTATCTGTGACGCAGGGGCAGGAGTTGCTTCTGGGCTTGGGTGCGAAGCTGTATCACTGGGTCGATCGAGCACCTCATGCTCGTTGGGCGCGCCGGGTGTTCCTCCCGCACTTCGTGAAGATGCCCAGGTGAGCGCTGAGGTGCGCGCGGCAGTCTGTTTGGTCGTGGTGTCGCCGGCAGACCATGTGGGTTGCGCCAGTACCTCGTCGATCAGTGTGCATGCAGTATCAAAGAGCCTCAGCCCCTCGTTGCTATTGCGGATGGCACCGGTAAATGGCAAGGCGTCATGCATATCAAGCGCCTCACGTGCGCCCCCGCGCGCCAAAAGCATGTACTCATCAGAGAGTATGTATTGTTGCGGCACCGTCACGTGAATACGCTCATTTTCGTTCAGCAGTTGCCAGCCGGAGAGATCGACGGGTGCGCCGGAAATATTGCGCAGCTCGATCCATTCGTGTGTGGCACCGCTCGGTGCGCCCATCCATGCCACTTCGTTTATGATGACCGGTGCATGGCGCGGCTCTTGATCAGTCGCAAAGCGACACGTCTGGTAGGGGGTGAGTGAAAAGGGGCGCGTTTCTTCTTCATACAAAGCGACGGAAGCGGTTTGTGAGTGCGAGTAGGTGCCGGTGAGAAGCGACCAGGCACGTTTTAAGAAAGAATCGGTACTGTGCCTTGTGTATCCGCCGCTGTAACCCATGTGCTCAAGTGGCACGGTGATAGTGCCGTCTTGGTCGGTGCGATATATCGACGCGCCCGCCAACTCCAGGGTCTCCAGTACTCGAGGCGCAGGATGGCCGAAGCGATTTTGCCCCACGCCAATAAGGGCGACACGAGGACGAACCTCGGCAATAAACGCCTCATCGCTTGAAAAGCGAGAGCCGTGGTGTCCGACCTTCAAAATATCCGCTCGCAGGTCGTACCCCTTCTCGCGTAGCAATTCTTCGGTTGGCATGCCGATATCGCCGGTTAGCAGTATACGAACTGAGTCGGCGGGAGCGCCGGTCTCAAGGAGTGCGACCACGCTTGCCTCATTGAGATCACCATCGGCAAGGAGGCGTTCGTCGGGAGAAACTATATCCATAGTATGCTCACTGTAGGTAATTCGATCACCTTCACCAATGACAAGGATAGGGATCTCCCGCTCAGTGAGCGCTCGCATAAGGGTTTGAAACGTCTCTTCGTCGGTGGTGTGGCTATTAGTAAGAAATGCACCCACATCGTATCGCTCCAGTATGTGTACGAAGCCGCCGTAGTGATCAAGATGCGGATGCGACATGATCAACAGGTCAATTCGTCGATCGGTAAATCCAAGCCCATCAAGTGCATGAAGCACGGCACGTCCCTCGCCCGCATCGTACAGTATCGTAATGTGTCCATCGCGCGCGGGGGAGGTGAGCGTTACTAGAGTTGCATCTGCATGCCCCACATCTAATTGAGCGATGCTGTTAGCGGGCTGTGAAGTGAAAACAATCCCCCACCAGAGATACAACGTGAACGCAATCATCAATACCAGTCCAAGCTTGAGGTGTGTCTCGACACGGGTCAGTGCCGAGTCGGGGATATCGTGCCCGGCGGGGCTTAATTCAGGACGTACGCGATCCATGGTGTAAGAAGAAGTTGGTTGCCATAGGTGAGTAGCGCATGATCAAGATAAGCATAAGCATATAGTACAGGGCGATGAGGAGTGCGCTCAACTCGGGATTGAAGGGAAGCCGCCATGCGTAAAAGAGTTCGATCACGCGAAGCGCATACTGTATGAGAAATGACGTTGGTACGCTTACCACCTCGGCAAGCGACGGCGACACCAATCCCGCGCCCACGGTAAGGAATCCACCGACCATGATGACTGGCAGTACGATCAAGAGTGCAATGTTTGCCGGCAACATACTGAAAGAGAAATTGCTAAAGTGTGTGACAGTGATCGGGAGAACCGCCAACTGCGCCGAGAGCGTGATCGCACAAATACTGCGCCACGCAAAGACGCCCTCGGTCTTAAAGAATGAGAAATGTTGCAAGACCGGCGCAAAGTAGATAATGGAAATGGTTGCGAGAAACGATAGCTGGAATCCGATATCAAAGACCGGCGCTTTGGGATTGATGAGGGTGAGGATCAGTGCGGCGAGCGCGAGCGCATTGCGCGGATTGTACGAGCGGCTTGTATTCTTGGCGAGCGCAACCAAGAACGCCATCATTGAAGCGCGCATCGCAGAGACCTTAAAGCCGGTCAATGCCACAAAGAGCGTGATCGTAATGAATGTTGCACCGAACGTATATCCTTCGCGTCCCAAAAATACTCGTCGGTATACTGCGGCAAAGATGAACACGATGATCGCCATATGGAGACCCGAGAGTGCCGTGACATGCATGGTGCCGCTGTGAGAGAGCTTGTCCAAAAACTCGCGCGAAAATTCGTCACGATCACCCAGTAGTATGCCGTGCAAGAAAGCACTTTCGGATTGGGTAAAGTGCCGGTTGAGTACTGCTCGTATGTCTGTTCGTGCGTCTCCCAGCATACGCATGAACGCGTTACCTTCGTTGCTCACGATCTCAAATGAGGGGTAGAACAACGTCCCGGCGAGGCGATGGTTTGCCATGTATCTGCCGAACGAATCCTGGGGCGGTGGCGCAACACGACACTCTGCACGCACGATATCGCCGTAGCGGATGGGTGGGTGTGGCTCGGTATAGAGCGTAAGGCGCAGGTGGGTGGTTGGCGCACCGTTGAGTGTGTGCACGCGTACACGTGCCGATTGGTGGCGGTCGCCACGACGTGGCTCCTCATATACGTACCCCTCGATCACGACATGGTCTGATACCGATTGGAGTGCTTCATGATAGCGCGCGTCGTCTAGGGCGTAATAGAACCCGCCCAGCGTGCATGTCAGCGCGGGCAAAAGCGCGACAAGAAAACGTATACGAAGCAATGCAACCGCGCATCCGGCGCCAAGCAAAGCAAGTACGCCTGTTGCAAGAAGCGAGAGTCCGACTCCGCCGAGTATGGCGCCCATTACAAACCCTGACGCTCCCCAAAAGAACGCGTTATAGAGTGGCATACGCTAGATTACAGAGCGTGTTCTGAAAGCGCCAGATACGCGACGCCGAGGAATGAGCATCTGAGGCGTAGTACACATACGGTGAAGATGTGAGTGACGAAGGCAACAAAGTAGATGGTGCTTTCAGACATGCTCTGATTGAATTGTATGGTATCGTGTGAGTATGACCAGTGTGTTTATGCACCTGCGTGAGCGCCTTGGCGAGCGCGCCTACGATCTCTCACTCATCGGCATCATTACTCTTGTCGCCTTTCTCTCGTTTGCGCTCGGCTGGCATGCGGCAGAGCGTGTGGCGGAACCCACGCCGATTGTGATCGAGCTTGTTGATCGATAATACGTGTGGGGCGCGTTTCGGCATCTGTGTTTTTGCGTTTGCGTTCAGACAGTGCTTTTGGCATACTCCACTCTGATCCCATGTTTGAACCGGATAGTCACATTCTGTTCGTCTACGGCACGCTCCTTGACGAGACAAAGCGTTTTGAGATATTCGGGCGCGAGCTTGCGCTTGTGCCGGATAGCATAGAGGGCTATGGACGTTCGCAGGTTGTTGGTACTGACGGTGTCTACCCAACCATTGTTCCCGGAGGAACCGAGGTCATCGAGGGAGGGCTCTTGTATGGATTGACCGATGCCGAGATGCGCTTGGGAGATGCCTACGAGACACACCTGTATATACGCCAAGCTGTGCAAACTCGCAATGGGAAGCATGCATGGACGTATATTGGCTACCCGGAAAGTTATTGGTGGTAAACATGCACACATGCGCACAGTATGTATACTATAGCGTGTGACGAATCGCTCGCGTCGTGCTATAGTCTCGTACGAATCACATGATTCGTTGACGAAGCGGGTGTTCGGTCTTTATCCAAGCGTACAGCGATTGGAAACAAATACTACTGATTTTATACGCTCAATAAGTCACACAAGAAGCGTCGCAGATAGAGTAACGATAATCACGGAGGGTTGGCTGAGTGCACTGCTCGCCTTGCTCCGCGCGGCTCCCAGCACGGGCCATTGAGATACTTCCGTAGTAAAGAAATTGGTGTAAAGTAAAGTAATTAATTCTGGAGGGTTGGCTGAGTGCTCAATGAGACCCTGCGAGAAGTCCTGCTTCAAGTAGTTGGTCGAATTAGTGGATGATATACTTGAGACAGTCGGTAGGTGGAACCGCTGAGGAACAAACTAAATATACGGAGGGTTGGCTGAGTGGTCGAAAGCGCCTCACTGCTAACGAGGTAGGGTGAGAAGCGAATACCTGGAGCTTCGCAAGACCTTGCCAGATATGTTTTACTACCTTGGTAGTAAAACTATCGACAAGGTGTACTGCTCCTGTAAGGAGGAAAGGCTCTCGAGGGTTTAAGGTAATTCAGTTGTCGTATCGGCACTCGTGTGATGATACGACAACTGATCACAAGTGAGTCGTTTACTTGTGACAGTTCATGCTATGGAGGGTTGGCTGAGTGGCCGAAAGCGCCTCACTGCTAACGAGGTAGGGGTTAATAGCCTCTCGAGGGTTCGAATCCCTCACCCTCCGCAGATGCCAAGATCAAAGCATCGCTTTGATCTTGTTGCATCCTGCGTGAGGGTGAGGGATTTGAAAGAACATTCGAATGTCGCGCGGACTGAAGGGAGCACGACCGAATGTTCGGGGTCGAGGAGCTTAGATATTTTGGCTATCCCGACTTTCCTGTGGGCCCTAACGCATTAGAGCCCCATTAGCGGTATGCTAGTGGCATATGAAAAACCACACCCACACCC
>PWVU01000015.1 GCA_003561715.1 Candidatus Kaiserbacteria bacterium
TATTCAGCGAGCCACTGTTGGTATTCCGCGAGAATACGATCCGCGACTTCTTCAACGGGGTGTTGGGAAGTGTCGACGACAAAATCATAATTCGAAAGGGTAAGATAGTCGACATCGTAGTACTGTTTGTATCGAGCTTGATCGGTGGCCAGACGCTCCGTTAAAAGTGTTTCCAAATCTTTGTGAGATTTCGTGACCTCACCACTGACGTGTCGCGCTTCGGTCTGATCGCTAAAGACACGTTGCGCCGAAATACTCAGATCCAGATCAAGAAACACTTTGAATGAGGACGGGATAAAAAACCAAGCCATACGCGCATCAATAACGAGATTGTCTTCCTCGCGCCCCACTCGTGCGTTCTCGTCGTCAACCTCCTTGTCGATCTCAGGATGAGTTTTGCCATAGATGAGAACCTCGTTGAGTGTCATGTTGTGTCGTTGCGCAATAGTTCTCATAAAGTCACCTGCGGAATAACGTCTATAGCCAAGCCTCTCCGCAAGAGCGTTGCCGGTGCTCGACTTTCCACTTCCCGGCATACCGGTAATTGTAAGTATATGTTTTTTCATTGACGCTAGTTAATCATAAAAACTTACCTTGTGTAAGTGCGGTATTTAACGTATGCTCTATCGCATGCAAAAACAAACGATCATTATGATGGGGATTCAGGGTTCCGGAAAGGGTACCCAGGTAAAGCTGCTTGGGGGGCATTTACAGCGTGACCCCGACCATAGCGTGTTTCGATTCGAGACCGGTTCTGCATTTCGGTCGCTTGCAGAAGATATTTCGTACACCGGCGGACTGGTGCGCACATCGATCGCGGAAGGTAAACTGCAGCCTCTTTTTTTGACGGTCAGTTTGTGGGCGAATTCATTTGTTAAGCACTATAACGGCAACCAGCACGTACTGATAGACGGGTTTCCTCGGACACGCGCCGAGGCCGAAGTGCTTCATACGGCGTTTGTATACTACCAACTTCTTCCGGTAACGGTGATTGATCTACGTGTATCCGATGCGATTGCGACTGAGCGTATGAAAGCGCGGGGACGTGCCGATGATACGGAGGCGGGTATTGCGGAGCGGGTTGCGTGGTACAAAAACAGCGTTGCTCCTATTCTTGCGTGGTATACGGATCATCCGGAGTACAACGTTATCTCGATTGACGGTGAGCGCGCGATCGAGCCGATTCATGAAGATATAGTTCGACAATTATCACTCTAAGTATGCGTATCAAAACCCCGGACGACATAGACAGATTACGAATTGCGGGGCGACATTTGGCGCAGGTATTGCATGCGGTCGAGCGCGCGGTCGCGCCGGGGGTCACGCTTAAAGAACTTAATGACATCGCTGAACGTGAGATTCGCGCGCGTGGAGATATCCCTGCTTTTTTGGGATATCGCCCCAGCTCAGCCCCAAAAGCGTTTCCGGCAACGTTGTGTGTTGCACTCAATGACGTGGTGGTGCATGGGATTCCGACGAAAGATGATGCGGTATTACGAGAGGGTGACATACTCGGCATTGATACGGGACTGGTGCACGAAGAGATGATCGTCGACTCCGGGCGTACGGTACCGGTTGGAAAAATCGATCGCACCGCGCAAGAATTGATCGCGGTGACACACGAAGCGCTTATGATCGGTATTGATGCGGCGCGGCCGGGTAATACGGTGGGAGATATCGGACATGCGATCGAAACGTATGTGAAAAAAGTGAGTACGTTTGGCATCGTCGAGCACTTATGCGGACACGGGGTGGGGCATAAGGTGCACGAGGAGCCGCAGATACCCAATTACGGGCGCGCGGGCACCGGCGCGACTTTGGTGCCCGGTATGGTACTTGCGATTGAGCCGATGCTCAACGAAGGAAGCAAGGATGTCATCTTTGAACGCGATGGCTATACGGTACGCACGAGCGACGGCACCCGTAGTGCGCATTTCGAGCATACGATCGTGGTGACCGAGCACGGTCCCGAGATCCTCACCGAAGTGTAATAGTATTTTGTAATAGAATATGCATACAACTCATAAAAAGATCGAAGTGGAATTACGCGGTGTACTCACTGATGAGGAATATGAATCGATGCGCGCATATCTTGCTGAGCATGGCGAGCATATGGGAGGACACGAACGCGAGATGTATCTTTTGCGTGACTATCCCGGGTATGCCAAGGATTTCATAGACCGTTCTGTCGATATACGTTTGCGCAATACGGATGGTTTTTGTGAGATCATGCTCAAACAAAAGATCGGTGATGCACGTGAAGAGATATCCCTTGCACTGCAAGACAGTGATCTGACGCAAGCGATCAAGGTCGTGAAAGCGCTTGGTTGCACCTCGGGCATATGGATGCATCGCATAAAAGATATCTACCGATTCGAAGATATCGAATGGTCCTTGGTGATCTGCCCGAACAACATACGCTACTTTGAGGCGGAGATAGAAGTTTCAGACGAGTCACATATTGCGGAGGCAAAAGAAAAGATTCGAACTGTTGCTGAGCGTATGGGCCTGACACTTCTGGATGACGACGGCACACGCGCACTGATCGAGCGTCTCGGCAGAGAGGCAAACAAATAGGTGGAGTTTTAGGGTCTTGTCAACACACACGTCGTCTCCTGCTTCCAAACAACAAGCATGTGGGTGGAGCATTCCTTGCTATTTACTTCTCGTTGTGTTATAAATCCAGCACATTAGCTCTAGCTCCGTTAGCATTCTGACGAGTGGAAGCAGATAACATATTGTAAACTCATGTCCAGTTTGAATTTGAAAGAAGAGAAGACGTTCGTGCTCATCAAGCCTGATGGTGTACGAAAAGGTTTGATCGGGGAGGTGATCAAACGATTTGAACAGCGAGATCTTAAGATTGTTGCGTTGGAAATGTTCCAACCGACCAAGGAGCAGATCGACGATCACTACCCTAAAGATGAAAAATGGATCAATCGCCTCGGTGAGAAATCTGTCGCAACCTATCAAAAGTATGGCATGGACCCCAAAAAAGAGTTGGGTACCGACAGTACGATGGAGATCGGCACTATGGTGCGTGGGTGGTTGGTCGACTATATGGTGTCGGCGCCTCTCGTGCGTATGGTTGTGCAGGGTATTCACGCAGTCGATATGGTGCGAAAGGTTTCCGGTGAGACTATGCCGTATCTCGCAGACATGGGTACTATTCGAGGCGATTACTCAAACGATTCACCGGCACTTGCCAACGCTGAACATCGTGCGGTTATGAATTTGTTGCACGCATCAGAGACGGCAGAAGAAGCCGAGCACGAAGTGTTGCATTGGTTTGGCGAAAATCCTCCCGTATTCTCCTACAAACGATTCGGTGTCGACGAATAGAAAGAAAACGTATATATGACATTTACAAAGACCCGCGCTCGTGCGCGGGTCTTTGTGACGAGGTGGCTGGCAGTATGCTATACTGGTCTCGTTACCCGGCATGAGTGTCCTCTTAATGAGATGTGCAGGGCTATCGGATATCGCATGTGTGTAATGAGAACTACGGTTTTCTGATCGCATACGCATTTCGTGCCCACCTGGTCTACCCAGGGCACCTCATGCCGGGTGACGCGATGACGCCCGCTTAGTTTGAAAAGCGGGTTTTGTCGATTGTATGATGCGCCGGAAAAGCCCCAGCACGCATTCGATGTATGCTACAGCGGTGCTATACTATCCCCATGGGACGGGCGTTACTGATCACCCTGGCGGTACTCATATACATCATTGCGGGTATCCATTTGGTTGCCCATATCTTTTTCTTGTACTGGACATTTTCGTGGCTCGATAGTGTGATGCATACGCTTGCGGGTGTGTGGATAGGCTTGGGTACCGTATGGCTCATATATCATTCGCCCTATCGAGAAAAATTACAATCTTTGTGTAGGTTGCAGGTGTATCGCACAACCATAGGACGAGATATGCTAATTGTACTCGGCACTGCCTTTGTGCTCGGTACTGCGTGGGAATTCTACCAGGTCTCCGGACATATCTTTTTTGAAATACCGTTCAAGTCCGATCATCTTGCGGACAGCATAACGGATGTCTTGTTTGGAGTAATGGGCGCAGGTATTGGTTTGGGGGTGTACCGCTTGCTGTTTGCCAGACAGAACTCACCAGAACTAGAGGGTGATGCTATTCGGTAATATTGGCATGCACGTAAAACAAATACCGCGCGCCCAGGGCGCGCGGTATTTGATGAGTCTTGAAAAGAAACTGTGATTAGGCGACCTGCTCAACAATACGCTTGAAAGTATCAGGGTGATGCTCGGCGATCTCAGCGAGCATCTTGCGATTCACTGCGATCTCTTTTTTATTCAGCGCATCGATAAGTTTGCTGTAGGAATAGCCGTGTGCTCGTGCGGCGGCATTAAGCTGAACGGTCCAGAGACGGCGAAAATCACCCTTTTTCTTGCGACGATCGTTGAATGCATGGATGCCGGCATGCGCGAGCGCCTCGTTTGCCGCACGCTCCTTAGTTGAAAGGCGACCACGATATCCTTTGGTCTGTGCCAAGACATTCTTGCGGTGCTTGAGTTTGGTTGTGCCTCGTTTGACTCGTGCCATGGATTAGGTGGTTAGGGTGTTAGGTAATTAGGCTTTAGGCGTTAGGGAACATACTGCGCTATTATTTTCCGGGGAGGAAGCGTGCGCGAGCTTTGGGGGTGAGTACGACCGTGGTCGTGCGTTTTTTATCCAGCTGTTTGCTGCGGGACTCCTTGGCATTGAAATGGTTCTGCCCGGGTTTGCGTCCTTTGAGCACACCGTTTTTAGTGATTTTTAGTCGCTTTGTGTATGATTTATTTGTTTTCATGATCAGTTGATGATGTGTGTTCAGTTGGTGGGGCAGTTTCCGATGTGCGACTTTTCAGCTTTTGTTTTTCAGCTACTTTGTCGGGCTCAACGGTAACCGTCATACCCTTGGGGCTTTTCTTCATGTCGTCCGCTACTTTATACGAATACGCAATCAATTTCAAGAAGCGCGAAAGTCGTTCTTTGAGGAACGATTCCTCCATGTACTTGTAGCGACCCCATAGGAAGAGATCGATACGAACTCGATGTCCTTCTGCGAGCCATTCGCTCACGCGGCGCGCCTTGAGGTTGAGGTCGTGGTCGCCGGTACCGATCTTGACCTGGACGGTCTTGGTTTCGGTTACATGCGCTTTCGCTCGTACGTCGCGTGTCTTCTTTTTCTCAAGATAGAGGAACTTTCCATAATCAGTGATCTTGGCAACAGGTGGATTCGCTTTTGCGGAGATCTCGATGAGATCAAGTCCCGCTTCGCGTGCGCGTGATAGCGCTTCTTCGCGAGGAATGACGCCGAGATTTTCGCCCTCGGCACCGATTACGCGAAGCTCAGACGAGCGGATATGATCGTTGATACGTACCTGTTCTGACAAAGTGGTTACCGATTACGTGGCGTGTACTGTACCATGCGGGAGCGCTTGGCGCAAGGTTTTTCTAGGGCGTTAGGGAAGTTAGGAACGTTAGGATTTAGAGGGTGCGACAGCGAAGCTGTCGCACCAAGCAAGTCTACCGTTCAAGATTTAAAATGATGAAAACACAAAGTACAAGAGATTTTTTAGGATGTGCTCGGGTACCCTTTCGCTTCAAGACCTTTTATGTATAATAGAGCGACTATGGGGAACCAAGACAATCAGCGACAAAGCGGTCAGGAGCCGCGGGGCAACCCTCGTGATCCCAAGCAAGAAAAAAAATCGTCATCAGTCATGGACTTTATGGGTGGCGGAAAGAACTTCTGGGCGAATCTTCTCTCGACACTCATTATATTCCTGATACTCATCACGGTCTTTACGTATGTGACCGATCAGCGTGAGCGACCCGAAGAGATAGCCATATCACAGCTGGCGCTTGATATAAAAGCGGGTAAGGTGGAAGAGATCGTGGTTGCCGGAGAAGATCTTGAGATATTTTTTGTTGCCAAAGATGACGAGGAGCGGGTTGAAAAAAAATCAAAGAAAGAAGCGGGTACGGCGCTTTCTGAGACGCTTGCAAATTTCGGTGTGACACCGGAGGTGCTTGCCGCGGTGACGATTGAAGTCAAACGTGAGAGTGGCTTTCGGTACTGGATGGTAACGCTGGGACCGTTCTTGTTGCCTCTGCTCATATTCATTTTCATACTGTGGTTTTTGATGCGACAGGTAAAGGGTGCGGGCATGCAAGCGTTCTCGTTCGGTCAGAGCAAGGCGCGCATGATCGATCCTAAAGACAAGGCGCAACGGGTCACGTTCAAGGACGTTGCCGGTGCCAAAGAAGCAAAAGAAGAGTTGATGGAGATCGTTGATTTTCTAAAGAACCCCAAGAAGTTCCTCGACATAGGCGCACGTATCCCCAAAGGCATTATTTTGATGGGGCCGCCCGGTACCGGTAAGACCTTGCTTGCGCGCGCGGTCGCGGGCGAAGCGGGTGTGCCGTTCTTCTCGATTTCGGGCTCGGAGTTCGTGGAAATGTTTGTCGGCGTGGGCGCCAGCCGCGTACGCGACCTCTTTAAAATGGCAAAGACCGCCGCGCCCGCGATCATTTTTGTGGATGAGATCGATGCGGTCGGGCGCGTGCGCGGTACCGGTGTGGGTGGCGGCAATGATGAACGAGAACAAACGCTCAACCAGATACTGGTTGAGATGGATGGGTTTGAGCCGAATGAAAAAGTGATCGTGATGGCGGCGACCAACCGTCCCGATGTGTTGGATCCTGCGCTCTTGCGACCCGGTCGATTCGATCGCCGCACCGTGATAGATGTGCCCGATCGCTCGGATCGCGAAGCAATACTCAAGATACATGCCGCGAAGAAACCGCTTGCGGAGGATGTTAATCTCAAATTGGTCGCCGAGCGCACTCCCGGTTTTTCCGGTGCCGACCTCTACTCGTTGATGAATGAAGCGGCGATATTGGCGGCACGCGAAAATCGCAAAATGGTCTCACAATTCGATCTCATTCGCTCGATCGAGAAAGTGATGCTCGGTCCCGAGCGCAAGAGCCATGTGCTTTCGAAGAAAGAGAAAGAAATTACCGCCTACCACGAAGCGGGACATGCACTCGTTGCAAGTGTGCTTCCGCACTGTGATCCGGTACACAAGATATCGATCATTTCGCGCGGACGTGCGGCGGGATACACACTCAAGCTTCCGTTTGAGGATCGCAAGATGCAGACCAAAAAAGAATTCATCGATGATATTGCGATGTCGTTGGGTGGCTACGTTGCAGAGCGACTGGTCTTTGATGATCTTACGACCGGTCCATCGAACGACCTTCAAGTATTGACCGGCTTGGCACGCAATATGGTGACGCGTTTCGGTATGTCCGACTCGATCGGTCCGATGGCGCTTGAAGGAGATGGGGGGCGCACCATGTTTGGGCGCGGCATTGAAGGTACCGAGCACTCGCAAGAAGTCGCCAAGAAGATCGATGCCGAGGTGAAGCATATTATTGATACGGCGTACAAAACGGCGCAAGACATTCTCACCAAACACCGCCCCGCACTTGATGCAATTGCCAAAAAACTGATCGAGGTTGAGAACTTGGAGCGTGAGGAGTACGAGAAGATATTGATCCAATTTGGCATCGAGCCGAAGAAGTTTGAGCACGAGGCGCTTACCAAAGAGATCGTGCGTGAGGTGGTTGAGCAAGATTCCGCTCAGTTGCAATCCGACACAACAGATGCCGAGCCCGGCGAGAGTGGTACTGCTCAAGAAAAACGTGACGACGAGGTGAGATGGTAATATTCATTTCATGGTGATACAAAAAACGGCGCGCACCAAGGTGCGCGCTGTTTTCCACAGGAAGACCGCATGGATCCTATAGCGATGTACACGATGATGGGTATACTGAATCCATTATCAGTAACGTAGCGCAGTTATTATGAACGGGGAAATTCAAATTATGCGTTATGGAACATACAAAGAAGTGGTATGTGCGAGCGTGTGCGCTCGCCGTTGTCTTTTTTATAGGCTCTGCAACCCTTGCTGAAGCGCAAGGCGTTCGCACTGATCCATCGTCTCGAGTAAGTGAACGGCTGGAGGCGATGGGTCAGCGACTTGAACAGTCTCGCATTCGAGTTGAGACACGTCTTGAAGAAGCGCAGGCACGTATGTGCAACAGAATGTCCGCCCGGCTAATGACGCCGGCGTTTTGCATTGTGCCTGAGGAAGAAGCGGACAAAGAAGAGGAAAAGGAGGAGAAGA
>PWVU01000153.1 GCA_003561715.1 Candidatus Kaiserbacteria bacterium
ACTAGGATTTAGGCATTAGCTCAACCTTTTTATGCATACTTTGTATACATGCAATACGGCGCGCCATTAGGCGCGCCGTATTGCTAACAACCAGAAACAAGAAACCAACAACGAGTTTCAGAGCGCATGGGTTTGGATGTATTCGAGGCGTCGATGAGCTGTGCCTTTGAGCAAGAAATGAGGAAAACTGATTTACATATCAATGCAAAACAACGACGCGCGTCGTTGTTTTACTAGCAACCAGAAACAAGAAACGGAAAACGAATCTACTTTTCAACGTACGGAAGCAATCCCATAAACCGCGCACGCTTGACCGCGTTAGCAAATGCGCGCTGGGTGACCGCATCAAAATGCGTATACTTCGCTTTGCGCATACGCCCGTGCGGATTGATATGACGCGCCAAGAACTCGATGTTCTTGTAGTCGATGTAGCGAATGCGTTGTTCTTGCTGTTGTTTTTTCATACGTCGGTTCAGTGTGCGTAATGCATTTTCTAAGAATTAAAAAGGTATGTCGTCCGGGTTGATCTCCTCCTGCGGGTACTCGATCGCATCATCGCGCGGCTTGGTCTTTTGTTCGCCACCCTCGGCCGAATCGGCCCGATCTTGAGATCCGCCACCTCCACCTTTGCCGCCAAACTGCACCCGGTCGGCTACGATCTCGGTGCGATACTTTTTCTGCCCATCTTGCTCCCAACTGCGCGTCTGCATGCGACCTTCAACGTACGCTTGGTCGCCTTTTTTAAGATATTGCGCACTGGTCTCCGCGGCGCGCCCAAATACCACGATATTGTGATAGTCCGCGCTTTCTTGCTTGACACCGTTCTGATCTTTCCAGACGCGATTGGTCGCAAGTGAGAAGGTCGTTACCTGCGTGCCCCCTGCGGTTGCGCGCATTTCCGGATCACGAGTGAGATTGCCAATGACGAATGCTTTATTAAGGTACATAGGCGTAAAAGGTGTTTACTTCGCTTCTTTCTCTTCTTCGTCGCCGATCAACTCTCCGATCGC
Organism: Candidatus Kaiserbacteria bacterium; assembly: GCA_003561715.1. Taxonomy (GTDB): domain Bacteria; phylum Patescibacteriota; class Minisyncoccia; order Phycocordibacterales; family UBA12088; genus CSSED11-315. The sequence continues at coordinate 1,011 of PWVU01000153.1, forward strand.
TTTGTCTACTTCTTCTTCCGATATCTCGCCTTGCTCTTCTGTTGTTTGCTCACTTTCCCCCTCGCTCTCTTCACTCTCTTCTTCGTCTTCGGTGTGAAGCATCATTGAACCCTCTTTTTTAAAGGAGTAACTGGTAGAGGCGAGTGCATGAGCTCGATCGGTAACGACGACAATAGAGCGGAGAATGCTGTCATGCGCTTTCAGGAACGCTTCCACTTCGGCAAGCTTTGCAGGATCCATCTCGCAGAACATCCAGCCGAAATACGCGGTTGTATAACGATAGCGCTTACCAAGCATAGCATGTGTCATCTCGTAGGCAAGATCGATGAGCTCGGGATAGGTTTCGTTGAGAATGAGCCCGCCGTGATCTTCCACCGCTTTACGCAGAGCGTCTACCGCGTCACCGCGAGCGTTCTCATCAAGCGAGGGAATCAGGTGATACCCGATCTCATAGATGCGCTTTTCATCTGTGTACGCAGACTCAACACTTTCGGCGCTTGGAGTCGTTGTTTCAGTTACTGTATCAGTTGTCATAGGTGCTCGCAGGGTACCATACCTGTAGCGCTTCCGCAAGATTACGGGCACTATGTCTTATTCCAACGCAAAGAGTCGCTTCGTATTACCAAGCAACGTATGCGCACATTCGTCAATCGACGCCCCTTTTATTTCGGCAATACGCCCCACCACCTCTTCCACCATCCACGGCACGCATTGCTTGCCGCGGTGAGGCACAGGAGCGACAAAGGGCGCATCAGTCTCTGCATGCATGCGCTCGGGCGGCGCGTAGGCAATGACCGCATCATACTCTCGCGCAAAGGTGATCACGCCGGTAAACGAAATGGTGAAATCAAGATCGAAGAATTGCTTGGCAACCTCGGTGTCACCTGCAAAGAAATGACTATTGCCACGAAGTGACGGGTATTTCTTTTTGTAGGAAGAAAGTATGTCGAGCGCGTCATGGTAGGCGTCAAGCGTGCCGCGGCTCGGGCGGATGTGGAGCATAAGCGGCAGATCGTGCGCAAGTGCACACTCGATCTGCGCCTCAAAGAGAGAACGTTGTGCGCGGCGCGCAGCGACAGCATCATCCGCTCGAAAGTAATCAAACCCGCACTCCCCCACTGCCACCGTGCGCGGATGGGCAAGAAGCGAACCATACTCTGCGGCAGCAAACCCCTCATGGAGATTCTCCGGATGCACACCCACGCACGCCCACACGAGTGCGGAGCGCTCAGCTAACGCAACCACCCGCTGTGAGCTCACCAGATCGGTACCGATCGAGATAGTACCGATCTGTTTCTCCGCCATGATCGCCAGTACTTCATCGCGGTTCTCGTCGAAATAATCGTCCGCAAGATGCGAGTGAATGTCGATGCTTCGCATAGAGTATGAAAATTCAATTCGGTATCATTTGACCGCATCAACGTAGCGCGACCAAACGCGGCGCGCATACGTCAGGGATAACGTGGAGAGAAGGTAGCCTCCCGTCGGTATGCATGCACTCAAAAAAGCGACTTCAACGCCAATACTTGTCATCCAAGCATAAGCAACTATATAGGTGATCGTTGCGATGCAGAGCCTTCGAAACCAGCTGGTTTCCCATCGCTTATGCGCATCAACAATGCGATTGCGATTCTCAAGCGCTGAAATTCGTTGTTCACTATCCATTGATCAGGAGGAGGTGTTACTCTTTTCGCGCAAATAAATTCTCGGGCTTTTTGTTCTCCGCAATAGCGGTCTGTATCTTCCCTGCGCTTTCGGGCAAGAACGGCTCGAGCATATGCGCAATGATCGACAATCGCTGAACCAATTCCGCTATGATGGCGCGCGCGCCTTCGCGGTCGATCTTCACGATCTTGAACGGCTGGGTCTCTTGAATATATGCATCGAGCTTCCCGATATCTTCCCATGCTATGTCCGCCGCGCGCTGAATATTGTACTGCGCAAATGCCTCTTCATATCCGTTAGGAAATGGAAACTTCTTGATCGAAACCGGCTCTTCAAGATACTTTTCCGCCATCGTCATGATGCGCGCGGCGAGATTGCCCAAGCCGTTGGCGAGATTGGCATTGTATACCTCTTTGAATGTCTCGTGCGTAATATCACCATCCTCAAAAGGCGAAACCTCTCGTGCCAGATAGTAGCGCACCGCTTCCGCTCCATACTCGTCGATCAACTCGACCGGGTCGATCACGTTACCAAGCGACTTACTCATCTTGCGCCCGCCGGAGGTGATCATACCGTGGACCAAGATCGCGCGCGGCAAGGGCAATCCCGCCGAAAGAAGCATGGCAGGCCAAATGGCGGCATGAAAGCGCAAAATATCCTTGCCCACCACGTGCAGATTTGCCGGCCAAAATTGCTGGAGCAGGGCGGAGTCGGATCGTCCGTAGCCAAGCGCGGTAATGTAATTGGTAAGCGCATCGCACCATACATACATTTTTTGCGATGGATCATTCGGCACCGGCACACCAAGGGTCACCTTTTCCGCCGGTCGCGAAAAGCTCACATCGGTAAGTCCTTCGCGCAGAAGCGCGAGTATCTCAGCTTTTCTTGAGGCAGGGATGATCTGTAGCTCATCCGACTCGATCTTCGCGCGGATCACGTCGGTATATTTAGAAAGGCGGAAGAAGTAGTTTTCTTCTTCAACAACGTGCGGCGCCTCATCATGATCGGGACACAAGCCGCCCGGTCGCAAGTCTTTCTCGGTGACAAAACTCTCGGCGCCGACACAGTACAACCCTCGATATGTTTGCTTGTATATATCACCCGACTTCACCAATTGCTCCCACATCGCTTGCGCCCCCGGCCAATGCGCCACCTGATCGCTTGTGCGAATGAATTGGTCGTGTGATATGTGCAAGCGCTCGTAGAGCGATTCAAATTCGGCAACCACTGAGTCGAGATACTCGATGGGGTCGATACCCCGCTGTACCGCCTCACGCACAACCTTCTCGGTATTTTCATCCGCGCCTGAGAGAAAGTAGGTCCTGTCACCTTTGATGCGATGGTAGCGGGCGATGATATCACACAATGTCGTGGTGTACGCATGCCCCATGTGGAGCTTTGCGTTGGGATAATAGATTGGCGTGGTGATGTAGAAGGTTGGGTGTTGCATATGTATGAGAAGTATACCGCAAGTGGTGTGCTTGGCGTATGCCTAGGCGCGTGTAGTTTCGGAATCAGGGGTCGCGTGTTCCGGCACCACCTCGCTCACCTCAACACGCTCAGGCTGGAGATCCAGCACCAACTCGCGTAAGACCGCCGCGATCGGCACACCCAACACAATACCCCAAAATCCCGCCAACTGCCCGCCGATAATGATCGAAAGCACGACCAACACAGGCGGTACGCCAATGATCTTGGTCACCACGAGCGGGTAGATTATATTCCCTTGTACCTGATTGATAATGATGTAGTAACCCACCACAATGAGCGCGAGCGTCGTGCCGCCATCGATAAAGGCGAGCGCGATCGCAGGGACCGCCGCCAAGATGGAGCCAAAGACCGGAATGAGCTCGAGCACGCCGGCGGCGATCGCGAGCAGAAGCGGGTAGCGCACACCCAAGATCGACATGCCGATATAGACCAGCACGGCGATAAAGAGTGAGAGAATGATCTGCCCTTGCAACCAACGTCCGATCTTGTACTGCGAGCGCCGCCACAGATCAAGGATATATCCCTGGTGTTTTTGCGGCGTAACCAGTTTAAGAAAATCGGAAATGCCTCGCTCCTGCACGGTAAAATAGAATGATAGTACGACAATGAACACAAACGACAGCACGCCGCCAAAAACGCGTGAGGCGGCATTCACCACACCGGCGGCGCTCGCACCGAACACCTGCTGTAATTCACGCAGTGATTCCACGAACGTGGGCGCGACCGGCTCAACCTCAAGCGGCAAATCACTTCCAAGCGAGCCCGAGAGTGCGTTAAGGGTGGCAGGCAAGGTCTCTATAAAAACAGTGGTCTCCGCCAAGAGAGGTGGTAAGAACACGTAGAAGAGCATTACCAAAAACGATATGAGCGATATATAGATAAGAACGACGCTTGCCACTCGCGGAATCCTATAGCGCACAAGCAATCCCACCAAGGGCTCTATTGCCGAGGCAACAACGATCGCGGTGAAGATGATAAGAAGTGTCTGCCACAGCGCAAAGACCAGTGCGGTCGCAACAAGCACCGCCACGACCATAAAGACCGTTCCGGGAGTGATCGTTATCGCTATCGGGCGCTCTTGCATGCGGGCATCATAACACACTTAACGGCTTTTCATACGCCCACCAGTATCGTGGTGATCACATCTTATGTGACTAACGCACGAGAGCATAACACGCACGAGCTGGGAAATGTGAACACAATAAGAGGTTTACATAGAGCGCTGACAAGCGCGCCAGTAGGAAAAGAAGCTCGGGTAGTAGCCACTGACAGACGGAAAGAGTCGGTCGGGCTCGTCACCGATACCCGGCCACTCAGCATGAGTCGGATGCGCGAGATGACGAATAGGTGGCGACTGAAAGAAGAGTACGTCTTTTGCATTTGCATATACGATTTTGATCGATGGAATCTGAGTGCGCGCGACGGTGGTTATAAACTCAAGCACGCCTGAAGAGACGGGAAAACGATCGAACCACCGAGGCTCTATAAGCAAGATGCGCTCGCCCGGCTCGTCGGCTCGCCAATCGGGATTGAGTGTCCATGGACTATAGAGGAACACCGCCATGGCTGACCGATCGTATGTGTCGCTTTCTCCGTAGCGCGTGTGATACTCAAATGGCGTCGTTGCCAGAAGCGGTTCGGGAATCGGTCCGTTCCCCACCTCCTCTCGAGGCATCGTAAGATACGTACGCGGTTCTGTTTCGTTACTGCACACATGTATGACGGCTTGGTTTGCTACATAGCGTTTGCTCGCATTGGTACCGGCGACCCACTGCCACGACAGCATATTGGAAGCCAGATCACCATCGTATAAATGATAGTATAACCAGCGGCTATGCGGGTACCAATGCCCTTTTCTGACATTACACGCCGGCATGGCAGTCCACATCCGTGCATGATTGTGCATGTACCCTGTCTCATAGAGTTCACGAATTGCTGCATCAATCACCGCAATACCCGTCTTGGCTTCGGTGATAGCCGAAACAAGATCAGTATGCACCCAATCGTCACGAGGAAATCTGAGATCACTAAAAATATCCTCTCCTCGCGCTTCCCAAACACGTTGCCAATACTCCCGCCACGCCAATTCTTGGATATACTTCTCCGCTGTTTTGACGGAATATCGCTTCAACACCACCTGACGAATTTCCGGAAGTGTAATAACACCTCGCGTGATAAATCGTGAAAGTTTGGACACCGACCCCGAGAGATGATTGCGAGTTTTGGCATATGCCGCTACATCAAAAGACTCTACACGCTTGAGCAATTCCGCTTTAGTTTTTGTCGCAGGCAATACCATACAACAAAAGTATAGCAAAATACGAGGATGCGGCAGATCGTCACCAAACCGATCTTCGAAGTTGAACAGTAATCGACCTTGAAGGATTCGATGAGCACATCCGGCATCGCCTGTGACCAACTAGCAAGAGAGCCGTCGGTAGCGACTTACCTTTTTCACACCGTGCCACAAAACTCCGTATTGTATCTGGATTAAATTGTCCTTGTCTCAATCACTCAGCACTGGCAGTGAAGTTGGTTTTGTAAGCATTACCACTCACCCCAAAAAGGCTTCGTGGAGGTAGCTTCGCTCGAGTGCGCACAGGTCGGCAAGCCGGGTTTCTTGGAGTGCTCAGCTTAAGTAGAGATACGTTCGGGTTAGTCGCAATTGCTCCATTAGCCGATATTCACGCAGAAAGCGGAGCGCTCGTCTTTAAAATTACACCACACGTTTGTACTACATGTTGCATGTTGGGGTCAGACCCCACGCACCCTAAATCTCCAATTTTGCAATCTTCTAGGCATGCGACGCGGACGAAATACCAAATGAATTTATTTGGTAAGGAGAACGTATCGGCTTCTCAGAATTCACGATACTCCACAATTTCTCGTATTCGGGATCAGCGTTTTGGTTGAGGGCGGTGTAATTTTTCGCACCCTTTATTTTTTTCATTGCCGCAATATACCCATCAACCGCCTGCAACAGATTGAAGTGCGCCAGTCGTGGGTCGTCACTCGACTCTACGATGTTAAATTCGAGCGCAACCGCATACCACACCCCTTTGTCTTTAAAGACAATGTGGCGGAACTGCCCTTTCATTGGAGTGTTTTTTGAAATCTTCATGCTCACACTATAGTATGCCGGCGGGTGGTGGTCAAACGATATGTGTCACAACTCACCGGAAAATGCTTCGTGAAGGTAGCTTCGCTCGAGCGCGCGGAGGTCGGCAAGTTGGGTTTCTTGGAGGGTGCGAAGCTCTGCGGTGCGCGCACGCAATGCATCCAACTCCTGTTGTGCTTATTCTCCTTTGCCCTGTTGTGCGTCTTGCACAACGTCCGACAATTCTTCACATCATTCAATGGTCACATCAAATGCATAGTAACTAGTCCTCACACTAGTTATTGAAGTATCTATCAATCCGCTCTTTATCTTCACACTCTTTCATGCCTTTAAAATACATTTCAATGAATAGGACCGTCACCAGTTCACTTTCATAGAGGTAGATCAGCCGAAACTGCGAACCTCGTACCGCCCTACACATCATGCGCATCTTCATGGCATATTTCGTCTCACCATCATGCCGCAAGATATTCCAGTGCTTGGTTCCATCTCCGGTTGGATTTACCCGGATTGCTTTTTTGACCACTTCAAGATCATCGACCAAGGTGCGGTATTTCTTGCTCAGTTTTTTGAATTCCTTTTTGAATTCATCGCTTTCAGAAAAATCCATACCGCCGGTTTCTTAGAGTTCGCCATAGTCACGCACCGAAAATTCTTCCGGTCGATAAAACGCCAATTCATAATCAATATCCTTGCCGTCTTCGGTAGCCTTCCAGGGCGTGTCGCGGTGCGTCATCTCGGACAGGGTCGATGCGGATTTATCCGCGTAGCGACGCAAGACATCATCGATTAATTCAAGTTCTTGCCCGGTCAGAAGGGATAGGTCGGGCGATACGTGCGGCAAATAC